>CALHTA010000334.1 GCA_938038645.1 uncultured Thiotrichaceae bacterium | reverse complement strand
CCGATTAACGAGGCATCGCTGTTCGTTATTTGATATGATCCGCCTTTAATTCAGAATACTCGCTATCTGTGCACCTATGAGACCCGTAATAGCCCTAGTTGGCCGTCCTAATGTCGGCAAATCCACTCTTTTTAATCGTGTTACAAAATCCCGCGATGCACTTGTTGCCGACTTTCCAGGTTTAACCCGTGATCGTAAGTACGGAACTGGCGTTATCGGTGAGCGTGACTACCTCGTTATTGATACGGGTGGTCTCAGTGGAGATGATGCCGGCATTGACGAGTACATGGCCAAGCAAACTTGGATGGCCGTTGATGAAGCAAATATCGTATTGTTTTTGGTTGATGGTAAACAGGGTTTAACACCTGCTGATAACCTTGTTGCCAACCGCCTTCGCAAAGCCGGAAAAGTTGTTTATCTTGCGGTCAATAAAACTGATGCAGTTGATCCTGACCAAGCGCTAACAGAGTTTTATTCAATCGGCTTTGAAGGCATGTTCGCTATTGCGGCTACTCAAGGTCGTGGCGTGACTCAAATGATCGACCACATCCTTAATGCTGCGCCCGCGGATGATGAGATTGAACTGCCCGATGAAAACGACGAGAGTATTCGCATTGCTTTCATTGGCCGCCCTAATGTTGGTAAATCTACCTTAATCAATCGAATCATGGGTGAAGAGCGTGTGGTTGCTTATGACAAGCCGGGCACCACTCGTGACAGTATTTTTATTCCTTTTGAAAGAGATGAACAGAAGTACACCTTAATCGACACAGCCGGAATTCGACGTCGCGGTAAAGTCAATGACGCCGTTGAAAAGTTCAGTATTGTAAAGACCTTACAAGCCATTGAAGTTTCTCATGTCGTCATCATGTTGCTTGATGCACAAGAAACTATCACTGATCAAGATGCCCATCTATTAGGGATGATTCTTGAGTCTGGTCGAGCCCTGGTGGTTGCAATCAATAAGTGGGATGGTTTGAGTACTTACGAGCGAGATCAGATTAAAGATAAACTCGATTTAAAACTGCCGTTTATAGAATTTGCTGACAAGCATTTCATATCAGCACTACATGGCACAGGCGTTGGGGATCTTTATAAGTCAGTTCATGAAGCGCACGCCTCATCAATGATCAAAGTTTCTACCCCTCGCCTAACCCGTATGCTGGAAACGGCATTAACGGAGCATCAGCCACCGCTGATCAATGGTTTCAGAATTAAGCTGCGATATGCTCACCAAGGTGGAAACAATCCGTTTATTGTAATTATCCACGGCAATCAAACGAAGAAAATTCCGAATAGCTACAAGCGCTATTTAATGAACTACTTCAGAATCACGCTCAACCTCAAGGGAACTCAAGTTCGTATAGAATTTAAAACCTCTGAAAACCCATTTGAGACTAAGACCAAGAAACGCGCAACCTTGTCACCAAGTCAACTCTATCGATTGGAGAAAAAAGGCCCCGTTTTTAAAAAGAAAAAGGGTAAATAACACTTAGCCCTGAACATTGATTAATAAAAATTAGTTTACTTATCTTAAAAGAAAGAAAGGAGATATTCACGGATGCTACCTATCACTAACTTTCGCACCGCTCTCATTATATTAGTGAGTGCTGGATCGTTTTTATTAAGTCTGCAAGCGCAGGCTAAGATGCCAATTGGCATCAACACTAATGAAGTGACTCATCAGGATGCCAGCGCGCCTTTTGTTGACTTATTTAAGATGTCGCTGCCTTTTGCAGAATCCAATAGACTAACCAAAGGTTATATCGAATACGACATCAACGGCTGGCCGAGTAACCTTAAAGGCGGCGTCGCCGGTTCCAACGTAGTTCATTGGGTACCTGCTGGAACCCTGCCAGATGGCAACTACACCGTGCTTTACGATGGCGAAGGTCAAATGGTCTATGGTGCTGATGCTAAAGCGGTTCGCAGCTCACCCGGTAAAGATATAGTGCAGGTGCGTGCTGGGGCAGATAGGTGGTTGAAGATCACTTTAGAGATTAAGCGTAGTAATCCACAAAATTATATTCGTAATATTCGCTTTTTATTACCTGGGGGCATTTGCGCAAACAACCCGTTCAAACGAGTTAACAGCGCTCAGCAATGCAAGGGTAACTACCAATCATTTGAGAAGTATCACAAGCACATTCTTTTCAATCCTGATTACCTCAACTTTATGCGACGTTTCAAAGTCATTCGCATGATGAATATTTCAGGCATTACTCGTAATCGACTAACGGAATGGAGTCAGATGCCTCGTATGGAAGACGCGACTTGGGCTGGCTCAGAGTGGGATGGCATTCGTAGTCGTGGTGTTCCGGTTGAAGTAATGGTCAAGTTAGCTAACAAACTCAATGCAACGCCTTGGTTTAACATCCCTCAAGAAGCTGATAATGCCTTAGTTCAAAAGTTTGCAACTTACGTAAAGGAAAACCTGCGTCCTCACCTCAAGCCTTACCTTGAATATACCAACGAGGCTTGGAACAGTGCGTTTTCTAGTGCGGCATACACCAAGGATATGGGCTTAAAATTGGGCTTAGATCGTGACCGCGCTCAAGCTGGTCATAAATATTATGTCAGACGCTCACTTGAAATTTTCAATATATGGAAGCAGGTTTACGGCACGCACCAACGCTTTACGCGTGTACTTGGGGGCTGGTCAGCCAATCCTCGCCTGACACCGATCCTATTGAGCTACATGGGTGCACATAAACAAGTCGATGCTTTCGCTATTGCACCATATTTCTTTGTGCACCAGCGTAACCTTCATGAAGTAAAATCTGTCCCCGATGTATTCCGCTTGCTCAAAGACGATAAGAATCCTTACTCAATGAACAACGTGTATAACATGTTAAGAAGACAAAAAGCTGAAGCTGATAAGTTTGGCGTTAAGTTGATTGCTTATGAAGGTGGGCAGCATTTGGTTGCTAAAGGCACACGCTCTACTAAAGATCTTCCAAATCCATATTTAATTGGTGCTAATCGTGCCAATCCAATGGAAACGATGTACGTTGAGTTCCTTAACAATTGGAAGCAAATTACGGGCAGCCAGCTATTCGTTACTTTCTCAGCACCTCGTCCACCACAGTTCTTTGGAAGCTGGGGAATTAAGGAATATCTTAATCAGCCAGATTCTAAAGCACCTAAGTATCGTGGAATTGCCCGCTTTTTCTAAGATCTGATATTCGTTGGGGGAACATAATATGGCCGCTATTTTATACGGAATTAAAAACTGCGACACTGTTAAGAAGGCTCGGAAATTTCTTGATGCAAATCAGGTGGATTATTCCTTCCATGATTTTCGTGAAGATGGCTTAAATCCAATCCAACTCTCAGCATGGGCTGCTGAACTGGGTTGGGAAAGCTTGCTTAACAAGCGCAGCACCACTTGGCGGCAGCTTCCTGACGAAACTAAAGAAAACATAAATGAGATGTTGGCGCTGATGGTCATGGAAGATCAGCCGACGCTCATTAAACGACCCGTGCTCGAGCTTTCTGATCGAGTACTTGTTGGTTTTAACGAAAAAACTTACACCGAACTTTTAGTAGACTGATAATCCACATGCTATGCAAGGCACGACTTCCATGAACCACACTCTTGAACTAACCAAAGCACTGATTAACCGCAACTCTGTCACGCCTGAAGATGCAGGCTGTCAAAAGCTGCTTTGTTCTCGCTTAGAGCCTATCGGCTTCAAAGTTGAACACATGCGCTTTGAAGAAGTTGATAACATTTGGTTACGGAAAGGAACTGAAGCTCCCCTACTGTGTTTTGCAGGCCATACGGATGTAGTGCCAACTGGGCCAATTGAAGAATGGAACAGTGACCCGTTTAACGCAGAAATACGTGACGGACTATTGTACGGTCGTGGTGCTGCCGACATGAAAGCCAGCATCGCTGCGTTTACAGTCGCCACAGAAAGATTTGTCGCTGACTACCCTAACCATAAAGGCTCAATCGCCTATTTGATTACTTCTGATGAAGAAGGTCCATCAATTAACGGCACGGTTAAAGTGATTGAAACACTCGAAGCAAGAAACGAAAAAATGGACTGGTGCTTAGTGGGTGAGCCATCCAGTACAAACACTTTGGGTGATGTTGTTAAAAACGGCCGTCGTGGCTCGATTAATGGCTATATTACCATTCGTGGGCAGCAAGGACATGTGGCTTACCCTCATCTTGCGGATAACCCAATCCACCTAGCTACCCCCATGCTTAAAGCGCTGACTGCAATGCAATGGGATGAAGGCAATAAATTTTTCCCACCGACCACTTTCCAAATTTCAAACATTAACAGTGGAACGGGCGCGACCAATGTGATTCCAGGTCATATCGATATGATTTGTAACTTCCGTTTCTCAACTGAAGTAACCGAAGCTGAGCTACGTGAGCGCGTTGAGGCCTTATTAGACGAGCATGGGCTAGACTATGACATTAGATGGGTGCTTTCTGGCAACCCATTTCTAACCGCTGAGGGCGAGCTGGTGGAGGCTGCTACTGAATCAATTTTGGAAGTGACCGGCACGAACACCGAGCTATCGACTTCCGGCGGAACTTCAGATGGTCGTTTTATCGCACCAACGGGCGCTCAAGTGCTAGAACTTGGGCCTCGAAATGCGACTATCCACCAAGTCAATGAATGTGTAGAGGTTGACGATTTGGAGCCATTGGAAGAAATTTACTATCGCATTCTTA
>CALHTA010000333.1 GCA_938038645.1 uncultured Thiotrichaceae bacterium | reverse complement strand
TTGATGAGCAGCCTGAGCGTGGTGCATTGCTACCAATGCGCGCTCGTATGAATACTTATGCTAACTACCGACCGGTATTCTTACCAAAGACACTGTCTCACTTCTCGCCGCTTAAACCAGAAGTTATTGGTGAAGGCATCGATATGATTAAGGTGCGTGAGCTCGTGGGTGGCGTTTATTTTGGTAAAAAAGAACGCGGTGTCAATGCAGACGGTAAGCGCTTTGTTACTGAAGCACTCGAGTATGACGAAGATCAGATTAAGAACATCTTGGTTAAAGCGTTTGAGTTAGCTCAGACGCGTAAGAAAGTACTTCACAACATTCACAAAAGTAACGTTTTAAAATCCAGCGTGCTTTGGAATGAAGTATTGGAAGAAGTTAGAGTGGATTACGCCGACGTTGAAGTCATTCACATGCTTGTTGATGCGGCAGCGACTCACCTTTGCCTGAACCCAACACAGTTTGACGTGATGGTAATGGAGAACATGTTTGGTGACATTCTAAGCGACCAAGGTGGCGGTATTTTAGGCTCACTAGGCCTTATGCCTTCAGCTTGTATTGGACCGACCTCTGCTTACTACGAGCCTTCTCACGGTTCTGCGCCAGACATCGCGGGCAAAGCAATGGCCAACCCCTACTCTATGATTGGTTCGTTTGCGATGATGTTGGAATACAGCTTCGACATGGTAGAAGAGTCTAAGAATATTTGGGATGCAATGCAGGCAGTATTTGCTGCAGGTTTCTCAACGTCCGATTTATCAAAGCCAGGTTCTGGCGTGACTATGCTGTCTACCAGTGAGTTTGGCGACAAGGTGGTTGAGCACCTTCAAAACAATGGCTGAGTCTTTACTCGGTTAGATTGAATGTTGATTAAAGGGTTGCTTCGGCAGCCCTTTTTTTGTTTAGTGCTGCGTTCATCAGATACACCCTGCACATCATCTACCTGCTAATTCCAATCACTTCTGACTAATGGGGATAATCCCCCTTATCGTTAAGATTGAATTGTTAAATGCAGGAAGCAACTAATGAACTCAAATAAAAGATTACCTGACGTTATATTTATTGGCCCATTAAAAACGGCTACCAGTTACATTTACGACTACTATTTGCACCATCCTAATGTAGCCACCAGCGAGCCTGTTAAAGAACTTTATTATTATGACGACCATTATGATCAGGGTGAAGATTGGTATCTAAGTCATTTTTCTCCAAGCTCAGAAACCCAAGTTATGATTGATGTTTCACCGTCTTATTTGATAGACGAAACCGCGATGCAACGCATCAAAAAAGATAACCCTAACGCTAAAATCATCATGACGCTTCGTGATCCCATGGAGCGGTTTAGCTCTCACGTTAAACATCATATCCGTCACGGTTACCCATACACAGGATTTACTGATTTGCTGGAGGAACACCCTCGAGTTATTCAGGGCAGTCAATATGAAACTTATGTTGATAAATGGATTGAAGAGTTTGGGGAGGACAAGGTGTTCGTTCTCGATTATCGGGAATTAACCCAAGATTCTGCTGCTTTTATGGAAAAAATCTGCAAAATCATGAGTGTTCCATTTAATGAAAACTACGAGTTTTCGCACAAGGTCAACCCCGCTGGGACCGCAAGAAGTCCATTGCTGATGCGACTCATGCATATTGTCATGCGTTTTCTCATCCGCAACGGTTTATCGGGTGTAATCGATTTCATTAAAAGTACTGGCGCGAAAAAACTCGTGTTTAAAGAAGGCACTAAATTTTCAATATCGGAAGAAGATATCGAGAAAGCGAGCAAGCACTTCAGCAGCAGTACTAAGTGGTACAACGATCGCTTCAAGTTACTAGGTTAGAAATAAAAACTTACTCCAAATAAGAACCGAGATAAACGTTAATTTATGTTACTAAAAAATAGCAGCATCTATATGCTCGCAAAAATAATTCCAGGCTTAATGGCGTTTACTGCGTTATCTGTTTATACACACTTATTGACACCCAGCCAGTACGGTGTGTATACGCTAATTTTTACAGCTGCTATGTTCATGAACACAACCATTTTCAACTGGTTGCCTGTTGGTATGGTCCGTTTTTGGCCTGGCGGTACTTATTCAGAAGACACCTTTATTTCTACGATGGGCGTGCTTTATCGTTTTTTATCGCTTCCGATTATTTGCATCGCTGTGCTGGTTGCTTTTTTCATTGAGTCAGAATCAATTAACTACCTGTTAGCGGGACTTGTCTTACTGTGCGGCTTTGTCTCTCATCGTTTTGGCTTAATGCTTAAGAGCGCCCAAATGCAGCCTAACAGCTATGCGATCATGATCATAAGCTACTCGATTCTATCGTTAGCATTAGGATCAACACTTGCTTATCTTGGTTGGGGTTCAATGGGTCTTTTGATTGGTGTTGCAGCGGGTATGCTAATCCCATCACTCATTCAGACCACTAAAATCTGGCTAAAATTCAACCCATCACTGTACTCACCCGAGCTAACACAAAAGCTGGTGGTCTATGGCATGCCTTTGGCCGCTTCATTTTTACTTGATGAAGTAGCCAACGTATCTGATCGCTATATGTTGGCTTGGTTGTCTGGTGAAGCAGAGGCTGGAAAATATGCGGTGGGTTACGACTTAGCGGGTAACTCGATATTGATGATCATGAATGCAGTCAATCTAGCAGCATATCCCATGATCGTAAAACTGCTGGATACCAAAGGAAAAGAAGCTGCATTGGAGTACTTTAAAACTTATGCGGTCTTGCTATTAGGACTTTCTATTCCTGCTGTTGTAGGGCTCTCATTAGTAGGGCCAAATATTGTAGATTTAGTGATTGGTGAGCAATACAAAGCTTCGGTAACCTTGCTTCTTCCTTGGGTATCAACCGCAGTATTTTTTATGGGAGCAGGAGCATTTTACATGCATCTGCCATTCCAATTGGGCAACAACAATATGGGGATTTTTAAAATTGCTGGAGCAATCGCAGTAATCAATTTAATTCTTAATTATTTGCTGATTCCAAAAATGGGCATGCAAGGCGCAGCAATAGCAACACTACTTTCATTTATGATTAGCGTGCTGCTTGGCTTTATTTTTGGAAGAAGAGTATTCCCTATTCCCTTTCCTGTTAAGGAGGTCGGTCAGATATTGCTATCCACACTGATCATGGGAATCTGTTTGTACTTACTGAGGGATAACCGAGGATGGCTTTGGCTACTAGTGCAATTTTCTTCTGGACTCAGCCTATTCCTAATTACCGCCTATTTACAAGACATAGGCGGCATTAGAAAACTCATCAGTGATCGTTT
>CALHTA010000332.1 GCA_938038645.1 uncultured Thiotrichaceae bacterium | reverse complement strand
CATCATAGGCATTTTTAAGAAACTCACCTGCCTCTTCTACTTTAGTTCCTTTCTTCATGCTATCGAGCAACTCTTGGCTACCGGACTCTAATCCAAATGAGATGCGAGTGAGCCCTGCTATCTTAGCCGCTTCCAGCGTATCTTTATCTAAGCCATTATCACCTAAATGATTGACATGAACCGTGGCTATCCATCGTGCGCCGGGCACTACTGTTTGTATATTTTCAATTAACCCATACCAAAGATCCAAGTCGGAATTTAATTTGATATCTAGAAAGATAAAATCGGTGCTCTGGTGAATTTCAGATTGATGTTTTAATTCATTGAGAACGGGCTGCAACCCTCTGGATCTAAAGGTTCGGCCATTCGCCGACACGACATCTCCACAAAAAGTGCAAGCTCCCCAGCTACACCCCCTACCCGACATGATTGGAATTATCTTGTGAGGGTATTTCTCCCAAGGGAAATCGCTAAAATCTGGAACCGGAAGCCTTTCCAAGTTTTTAAGCGGCAATAAGGGTTGAACGTTATCCTTTGATTCTTGTGTAAATACACCCTCTAGTCCTGATAAGGACTCACCGTTCAATAACTTTTCAATCATTTGCGGAAGTTTAAACTCAACTTCTCCGCCAACGATTGCGGCAATTCCTTTTAGGGAAAGCCATTGTTTGGTAACACGATCAAGGTTGAAGAATGGTCCACCTAATAAAACAGGAATGCCTTTTGCCGCGGCACGTTCACCAATGAGTTTACACATCTCATAGTGGTCTAAATACGAGGAAATAAGGACTGCCGCAGGCTTTGCTTCAAGTGCTCGATCCACTTCGGCTAACATGGCTGGATGTGGTTTCGCATTGCGCTTGGCTAACTGCTCCCTTAAAAAATCTCTTGAATAGCTCATTAACGGATTACCTGAAAAGTACAGGCGGCGCATCAGCTGATCTTTCCAGTTTTCTGGATTATCTCGAGTGAACGCAGGAACGCCAAGTGCGAGAGGACTTAGTAAACGAACCTTATAATTAGCATCACGAAGTGTTTTTATGAGGTAACCTACCGCCAGCGTGGGGTAGGCTGCAAAGTTGTTAAGGTCGATAAAGAGTAGTTCGGGGGCAGAATTCTGTTTTGTCATACAGAAGTTATAGAACAAATTAATTAGAAATGTGTAAATTTGTTAAATAATCAATTTAGTCCTTACGGATGCTTTTAATAGTCCCGTCCGGTATCGTTTTACTTTGCCAAACGATTTCAAGGCTTGAATCAATAAAATCATCTGGTATCAAGGTTGGGCGTTTTCTAAAAGGGGCTCTTCTATCACGCAACCTTACGCCGGCTTTAGTTAGTACATCTTCCAAACACACATAAACAAATTCAGTGCAGGAAAGATTGTTATATCGTGAAAAATCAAAACGAAAATCATAAGGTGTGCCTAAGCTCATTAGGGCCCGGTTATACACTTCGTTCACATTATCTTGGCTAATCTCTGATGATCTTAGAATGAGTAAGTAATCGCAGCGGCAGAAGTTTAGCAGGTCTTCCATAAACACGCCTTCAGCCATGGCATGTATAACGATCTGTTCGCCTTCAGCGTAAAACTCATCCTTCGCAGCGGAAAGCAACATTACGTTATCTGGGTTGGGTACATTGCCAACATAGAGGCCCGTATGAGTAAAGAATCCAGGAATAAAATAACTGTCTAAGTAGTTTTTATAGCCCCGCACCAGAATGTCCCCTGGTTGTAATGTATTCATCACCTCGCGAGTTTCATCCCCTTTAATAAGGTAGCTGCCAGGGTCATAAAGTACAAAAAATGGGAATTTATAAATCTTCATATCGCCAAAGATTTTTAGTGTCCCATTATAAATTTTTGTCAGTAGATTCATGTCAAAATCCTAATGTAATCCCCTTTATCTAACTCTTGTTGGATGTCGGTAGGAATCATATCTTTGTTAATCATTAGGTCTCGTTCATGCAAAGGCCTTGAGTAGGCATCTTCAGTTGGTAGGCGTTTATCGATATCGTCTAACCAGACAGGTTTGCAGTGTTCGAAATCCTTTTCGAATTGCTCTTTTACTTCTTTAGCAAATTTCTCGTCATAGACGAATATATTACTTTCTGAGTGATGATAGGTAGACCCTCGAGCCATATTATAAGAGCCGATAGAAGCAATCTCATCATCAACCAAGAAATTCTTAGAATGAAAAGCACCTTCTAGTTGCCATTCCCATATCTTGACGCCACTCCCTAACAACCCACGATAATGCTTAGTGCATTCTTTGTACATCCAGCCTAGCAGACCTTTAACCATCAATGATTGTGATGAATATTGTGAGTTAGTGATTAGATTAACCTCGACGCCCCGCTTGACCGCATCCGCTAAGTACTGTGCAACTATCTTGGGGGGTCTTATGCCGTGGCACCCCCAATAAATAGAATGCTCTGCGTTTTTTATAAGTGATAGAAAAGCATGAGTGAGTGGTAAATCATTATCATCATAAGGTTTGTGAGCGACATAGCGCACTTGAACATTACCAGCGTGGGGATCTTCGCAGAAATAGTCGGCAAATTCTTCCTGCAGGTCTTGTGCAGACTTCACGTGTTGGGTTTTGACAAAATCAGTGTAGAAGGCGGCCTGATTGGGTTGCCGGTTCTCCCACGCTCTATAGCGTGAAAAATCTTTAAGGAACTGGGTTTGGATATCCCTAACGACTGGGCCTTGTAAATGAACATCAGTATCACGCCATGCGAACGATTTAATCCCACCGTAGGCATATTTATCACCCCAATTAATTCCTCCTAGGATGACTTCTTTTCCGTCGATGATCATGTACTTTTCATGATAATGACGTTTTAGTTTTAACTTAAGATTACGCGCTATGTGTTTAAATGGCCCCGTATTCTTGGGTAAAGGCAACCATTCATCTAGCAAGTTATTATATTGATGAATTAATGCGCCTGCTGCTTTCAACCGTTTTATCATCGGACCAGCAAACGTTGTACGATTAACGATTTCGTCTAGAATGATTCTAACCTCAACCCCTGCTTGTAATTTAGCCACTAAAACTGCTTCGAGGCGTCGAGTCGTTTCATCCTTCATCATCGAAAACGTTGCGATATGAATGGAGTGTTTTGCCTGATCAAGTAGCCTCCAACGAATCTGATAGGACTCTCCCCCACTCGGTAAAAATCTAATATCGTTATTGTTCTTTATTGTGCTGCTAGTGAGCGAGTCCAACGTTTCAGGGGTATTTGACATAAAGGTAGTGTAGTTTCATTAAGTTGAATTATTATTAATGGTCGTTTTTGGATGCCTATTCGTTCATTTTTTGGCCGAAAGTTATAGTGTAAATGAGATAAATAATAAATTTTTAAACCAATGGCTTTTGATAAAAAATTTCTATGTAGTGGTTAATGTTAGCTCAAAAGGATGTGGCCGTTCAGTTAAAAGTGTTTTTTCAAACATCAGAAACGATAGTTATTCCTCAGATACAATGAAATTAGGCTATTAATCAATCATTTACAGTCGTGATATTTGACTAATATAATACTAAAAACTCTGTTTAGCTATTGATTTTATTAATTAAAACTGCGAATAACATGAAGTAATTACCAATTATTAATTTTTTCTTTTTGTAACCTTGTTAGCTTAATGGCACCTTAACCGTAGCTGAATCAGGATAGCTTCAGCATTACTTTTGCGTTGATCAAATGGAATAGGCAGCGCAAAAGTTAAATACATAGTTTTATCCCCGAAAGATTGTGTATTTATCGACTAAATGGTTGTGTAGGAACAAGGATGTTACGAATCACCTTTAGCTGGATAAACGTTTACAAAGGCAGTGAAGCCATCGCAAACGAACTGTGTATATTCAGATGGTCAGGCGTGTCACCTGACCATCTGTTTTTATATATAACCCGCTATTTCTATCTAAATCTCCCTTCCTTCAAATAACTTTTTCGTCATTGTCGCCCTATTTCAATTTTTAAAGATCAACTTAACTGATCCAAAAATGAATTGCATGGAGCTTTCATGAAGAAACCGATTACCTGTATGTGTGCGATAGCTGTTTTTTTAGCACTATCCCCCGTTCAAGAAGTATACTCTGGACCCTCGAAAAGTGCG
>CALHTA010000331.1 GCA_938038645.1 uncultured Thiotrichaceae bacterium | reverse complement strand
TTAGGCTTAGAAGCAGATATCGTATTAAGTGACGCGGGTGATAGCGGCGCTTGGTCAGAAGCCGGTTTTGACCGTATCCTTCTGGATGCACCCTGTTCAGCGGCAGGCGTTATACGTCGTCACCCTGATATTAAAGTGCTGCGTAGAGAAGATGATATTGATCAGCTTCATGAGCAGCAAATACGGTTGTTGGAAAACTTGTGGGGAATGCTTAAACCTAGCGGAAGGCTTGTCTACGCGACTTGCTCAATTTTCCCTACTGAAAACGTCGCCGTTGTAAAAGAGTTTATGGACAACCATTCAGAAGCAAAGCATGTACCTGTCGATGCTGAGTGGGGTTTGGAGCAGCTCTATGGTAGACAAATTTTGCCGGGTATGGATTCAATGGATGGATTTTATTACGCCGTTATAGAAAAATAAGTGTATGCGCAAAATCAATAGAAATAAGCGAACTCACTTTTTGTGGGGCCATTTAGCCTTGATGCTAGTCATCGTTTGGTGCGCGTCCGCTTGGGCTAAAGAAGGCATTTTTTTTAAAAGAAGCTCCTTACATAGTATTGATTCAGCAAATAATGTTTACTTAGTGAGTGGTCAGATTGATTATCAATTATCACCTTATCTTGAGCAGGCGTTGCTCAATGGAATCGTACTGAATGCTAAGATACAAATTGTTCTGGTTAAGTCGAACGCTTGGTGGTGGAATCAGGCTGAAAATATAAGCACCATTGATTATCAATTAAAATATCACGCATTAAGTCGCCATTTCTTGTTAACTCGAAGTGACACTAACGAAAACTGGAATTTTCGTTCTTTACCGACGGCTTTAAGAAAAATGGGGAGTGTTGTAAATCACCGGCTACCTGCATTACCCGACAGTACTAAGAGCGGCGGTTACACCATTGCGCTTTCTAGTACTTTATCGCCAGCAACCTTGAGGCTACCCCTCAAAATACAGTCAATATTTAGCAGTCAGTATAGTATGAGTAGCGAGGTCATTACGTGGCCATTACCGTAAGGACACTGACGTTTCAAGTGTTGCCGGTAGTGCTAACGGCAATACTTTTAACCATCTCCCTTTCCATCCTAAACCTGTCAACAAAGAACCCCGAGTCTGCTGACAGCATAATCGTCTGGTTGGCACCGCTCAATATTGCAATATTGCTAATATTGAGTTTCTTGATTCTATTTAACTTATATCAAGCGATAACTCGATTACGAACCCAGCAAGCAGGTTCGCGCTTTACGCTTCGTTTGATGCTGGCCTTTTCGATATTGACTATCCTGCCAGTCCTGATTGTTTCGTATTTCTCAATGAATTTTTTGGGCGACAGGATTGATAGTTGGTTTAATGTCAAAATTGAAAGTGCCCTAGATGATTCATTGGAACTCGCTCGTAACTCGCTTAATGTACGAACTCGTCAGCATCTTTATGACATAGAAAAAGTGGCCAGAGAGCTGACATCAACCGATCCTTTAGATTACGCAAATACGGTTGAGAGTCGTATGCGCTCTTTGGGCGCCTATGAAATGATCTTGTTAGGAAAAAACAAGCGAGTGCTGGTTTACAGTGGCGATAATGCAGAAATCGGAACGATAATTCCTCATTTCCCCGCGAATGAAATTACTCGAAGTTTGGCATCGCGTGGCTATATGACTCGCTTGGAAGCGGTGGGAAGCAACAATACGCTTTACTCGAGAGTCGCGATCACACTCAAACCAAATATTTCTAGTAGCACCATGATTCTCACCGCTTTATTTCCGTTTTCAGATACCGAAATCCAACTATCTAGTAACGTAGAAGCGGCTAGAAGTCAGTACCAGAAAATTAATTATCAGCGTGATTTGATCAAGCAAAGTTTCCGACTCACGCTGTTTCTCATCATGGTGCTATCGATCTTGTTTTCAGTGTGGTCTGCATTTGTCTACTCTAGACGTCTGACTAATCCGGTACGAAAACTGCTCGATGGTACTTTAGCGGTTGCATCAGGGAACCTTCAGAAGAAATTACCTGTCTCTGATAAGGACGACTTTAGTTTGCTCGCTCGCTCCTTTAATACAATGACAACAAGATTGTCAGATGCGAAACGAGAAAGTGAGGAAAGTCAGCAGCAGGTCCAGCGCCAGCATGATTATTTGAATGCGGTTCTGGATCATCTAACGTCGGGTGTTATCACCATCGATGATAAGCAAGTTATTCGCAGAGTTAACGAAGCTGCCGAGCAAGTGCTACAAGCACCTCTGTCGGCGTTTATAGATCAAAGCCTTTCTGAGGTCGGTGCCGCCCACATCGCATTGCAACCGTTATTGCAAATGATTCAACCCAATTTGGTTGATGACAAAAAAGAGTGGCAATGTGAGCTCAGCTTATTAATGGCCGGTGGTAAAAGAATGTTGGTTTGTCGTGGATCAGCATTACCTCAACTGATAGATGGCTCAAAAGGGCATGTTTTGGTATTTGAAGATATCACTGATGTTGTTCAAGCTGAGCATGAAGCGGCATGGAGTGAGGTAGCCCGACGTTTAGCCCATGAAATTAAAAACCCATTAACTCCGATACGATTGTCCGCAGAAAGATTGCAACACCGTTTAAAGCCTGAATTGAGTGACAGCTCTGGAGAGCTGCTGCAAAGGATGAGCCGTACTATAATAAATCAGGTGGATAATCTGAAGTCGATGGTCGATGCCTTTAGTGAATATGCTAGGGCGCCTGCCTTGAGTCTTCAACTCGTCGATTTGCCTAGCTTGGCCAGTGAGATTGCTGAGTTATTTAGCGTTAATGATCAAGCAATTAAAGTCATTGTCGATGTGCAAAAAGTGCCTGATTTATATCTAGATTCAGGACGTATTCGCCAGTTAATTGTTAATTTATTAAAAAATGCATTTGAAGCATTTGATGAGGACAGTACGAAGCGCGAAGTAAGTCTAAGTGTACACCTAGAAAAAACAGCAACAGGCACCCAGGATGTCGTGCTAAGCGTTTCAGATACGGGACCGGGAATTCCGCCTGAAATACTTCAAAATTTATTTGATCCATACGTTAGTAGTAAGCAGAAAGGCTCAGGTTTGGGCCTATCAATAGTTAAGAAGATTGTGGAAGAGCATTCTGCAAGAGTGGTCGCCGCTAACAATCCGAATCAGGGCGCGAAGATTAGTATTTATTTCCCGGCAGAAGCCGGTGTTGAACAAACAAACATTCAACCCTTAAAGGTTAAACATGTCGCTTAAAGTTGCAGAAAAATATCGGATCCTTGTGGTCGATGATGAACCCGATATTCGTCAGTTAGTCGGAGAAATTCTTGAAGACGAAGGTTATCAAGTGGTTCTGGCTGAAGATGCGGAGCAGGCGCGTGAACAAGTTCGCGTTAGTCGTCCACAGCTTATACTTCTAGATATTTGGATGCCTGGCGAAGATGGCATTTCCTTGTTGAAGAGTTGGCATGAGAGTGGCTTGTTAAGTTGCCCAGTGATTATGATGTCAGGGCACGGAACCATTGAAACCGCAGTAGAGGCGACTAGGCTTGGTGCCTATGATTTTATAGAGAAGCCGTTGTCGATGGCGAAGCTGTTGCTATCAGTGGATCATGGAATCCGTTCAAGCCAGCTTGAGCAGGAGAATCGTGGCTTAAAAAAGCAGGTTTTAGCACCTTCTGAGCCGATTGGCTCAAGTCAGGCAATGCGCGAATTAAGATTACAGTCAGAAAAAATAGGCAAGCATACTGACGCCGTCGTGATTCTTTATGGAGAGTCAGGTTCTGGAAAAGAGGTTTTTGCGCGATATATTCACAGCAAAAGTGAGCGCGCTAATGGCTCGTTTGTCAAAGCGATTGTCTCCGCACAGTCCCCCGCTGTTTTTATGGAAATGTTGTTTGGTAAGGAGGAGGATGGCCTAATCACAACGGGCTTGCTTGATGAGGCACAAGGTGGAACCCTCTATTTATGCGACATTGCTGCTCTGGAGCCAGATGCACAGCAGGCTTTGCTGCTTACCTTACGCGACAAAGTCTATAGCCGCGTTGGCGGAACTTCCAAAATCGATTTACGCAGTGAGTTGATTGTATCCGCTCAAAATGATTTAAGAGAAGATGTTGAAACAGGACGATTCTCAGATGAATTATTCTTTAGATTAAACGTTGTACCTCTCGTTATTCCACCCCTAAGAGAGCACCCTGAAGATGTGCCAGAATTGCTTAATTTCTACGTGGATCGTTTAATTGCCCTAGATGGTTTGCCATACAGACATTTCTCAGTTGCTTCGCAGAATTTCCTTAGAAATTATCACTGGCTTGGAAATATACGAGAGTTAAGAAACTTGGTTCAACGGCTTCTGATCTTAGGCACAGACACCGAGATTACTCAGGAAGAAGTCGAAGAAATGTTGGGACGAAGCATTCCGATCTTTAGCCAAGGTGTAGAGCAATTACCAACAAGTTTGTTTGAAATGCCTCTTAGACAGGCCCGTGAGCAATTTGAGCATGACTATTTAAGCCATCAGTTAGAGCAGTGTGGCGGTAACGTGAGTCAGCTTGCTGAGCGAGTCCAGATGGAACGCACTCATCTGTATCGTAAAATGCGCTCTTTAAATATTGACCCAAAGCAGTTTAATAAGTAATTAATGAATATTGTCATTATTGGTGCAGGTCAAGTAGGTAGCTCGCTAGCAACTAGTCTGGCGACTGAAGATAACGATGTCGTGATCATTGATAATGATCCTGAACGATTGAGGCATCTTCGCGAAAAGCTGGATATTGATACTTTTCAAGGTAATGCATCACATCCTGATGTCCTTGAAAACGCCAATGTGATGAATGCAGATATGTTGATTGCCGTGACCTCAAGTGATGAAGTCAACATGATTGCGTGCCAAGTAGCCTATCAACTGTTTCGTACACCGACCAAAATCGCACGAGTCAGAGCCGTTAGCTACTTAAATCATCAAGAGTTATTTTCTAAAACGGCGATTCCTGTCGATGTTCTCATTAGCCCGGAGCGTTTAATTACGGAGCAGGTTTATCGCTTAATTGCTAACCCAGGCGCGCTTCAAGTAATCAGTTTCGCAGAAGGTCGAGTGCAATTAGTGTCTTTAAAGGCCCAGTACGGTGGCAAGCTTATCGGCCATCAAATTCGGGATTTTGCCGAGCACATGCCCGATGTGGAAGTCAGAGTAATCGCCATATTTAGAGAGGGTAAAGCAATTTTGCCAGATGGCGATACGGTCATTGAAGCAGAAGATGAGGTCTTTGTTATTGCTAGTGCGCAACATATTCGTGTCGTGATGAGTGAGTTGAGCATAGTTGAAAAGCCATATAAACGAATCATGATTGCGGGTGGAGGGAATGTGGGCAGCACACTGTCCAGCATGATTGAGAATGAGCGATATCAAGTCAAAATAATTGAGAAGAATTCAGAGATTGCCGGAGTTTTAGCTGAGCAACTGGATAAAACTTTGGTATTGGAAGGTGATGCAGCTGATGAGCATCTCTTACAAGAGGAGGACATCGGTAATATGGATGTCTTTTGTGCGTTAACTAACGATGATGAAGCTAATATTCTATCCGCTATGCTGGCTAAAAGGCTAGGTGCAAGAAAGGTGATGGCACTTGTAAATCGCCCGAGTTATGTTGATCTTGTTGAGAGCGGGATTATCGA
The DNA here is from genome assembly GCA_938038645.1 of uncultured Thiotrichaceae bacterium. GTDB lineage: Bacteria > Pseudomonadota > Gammaproteobacteria > Thiotrichales > Thiotrichaceae > Leucothrix. Next base: position 7,004 of record CALHTA010000331.1, on the reverse strand, counting down.
TATGGCTATCTCGCCACAGCAAATTACACTCAGCGGCTTGTTAGCACATGTAAGGCAGGGGGATATAGTCTCTGTTCATGCTTTGCGCAAAGGAGCAGCAGAGGTGCTTGAAGTGGTGGCTCATGGAGATGAAAAAACATCACGTGTCGTTGGGCGTGAGCTCAAAAACTTGAAGCTGCCACCAGGTTCGACAGTTTGTGCGGTTGTAAAAGGAAAAGAAGTTGTTCTTCCGAGCAGTCATGTGGTGATCGAGGAGAATGACCACGTGATACTTTTCCTTTCGGATAAGCGCTACATTCCATCGATTGAAAAAATGTTCCAAGTTGGCATGGTTTACCTCTAAAACATGCAATATAGCGTTATACAGAGGATTCTTGGTTTATTGTTGATGCTGTTCAGCTTTACACAGTTGTTCCCAATGATTGTAGGCTGGATTTATGATGATCTCGATTTATTACCCTTTCTAAAATCATTCTTTATGCTGTTAATCGGCGGCGCAATGATTTGGTTTCCTGTGCGCAGTGCCAGCAGTGAGTTGCGGCTTCGCGACGGTTTTTTGGTGGTTATCCTTTTCTGGGGCGTGCTAGGCGTTTCTGGTGCGTTACCCTTAATTCTTTCCTCTCGATTGGAATTAAGTATCACTGATGCGGTTTTTGAATCGATTTCTGCGTTAACGACGACGGGTGCCACGGTCATTACGAAATTAGAGGGGTTGCCGTACTCTATTTTGTTTTACAGGCAGCAATTGCAATGGCTGGGAGGCATGGGGATTATTGTATTGGCTGTTGCGATATTGCCGATCTTAGGAGTGGGCGGTAGTCAGCTATTTCGTGCCGAGACTCCCGGCCCCATCAAAGACTCGAAGTTGACCCCGCGGATTAAGGAAACAGCAAAACTTCTTTGGTTTATTTATTTTGGTTTTACAGTGGCCTGTGCTGTCTCTTATAAAATTGCTGGAATGAACTGGTTTGATGCGGTTGGGCACAGCTTTTCAACGGTTGCCATTGGAGGTTTTTCTACGCATGATGAAAGTATTGGGTATTTTAAAAACCATGCAATAGAAGGCGTAGCCATTGTTTTTATGCTGCTATCCAGTGCTAATTTCAGCTTACATTTTCTCGTTTGGCGTAAAAAAGATTTAAGATTATATTTGAAAGATTCTGAGCTGAGATTTTTTCTATATTGTGTGTTGGTAGTCAGTTTAATTTGCTGCTTGTACTTATACCTAAGCCATCAATTTAGCACGTTAAGTCAAACAGTTTACGTGTCGCTCTTTCAAGCCGTGTCGATGATAACAACTACGGGATTTAGCACGTCAGACTACACTTACTGGCCCGTATTCGTTCCTGCTCTTTTGATTTTTTCAAGTTTTATGGGCGGCTGTGCAGGCTCTACGGCCGGCGGAATGAAAGTTGTAAGAGTGTTGCTGTTATTGAAGCAAGGTATGCGTGAAATACTCAAATTAATTCACCCGAGTGCACGTATCTCTGTAAAGTTAAATCGAAAACCAGTACCCGATAATGTTATGCAAGCTGTTTGGGGATTCTTTTCAGTTTATATCGGTGTATTTGTGTTGTTCATGCTGCTAATCATGGCAAGCGGAATAAACCAGGTTACGGCCTTCTCTGCCGTTGCTGCAACATTAAATAACCTCGGACCGGGTCTTGACGGTGTAGCCCAGAACTATGCTTCCATCAATGATTTTGCGAAGTGGGTGCTTTGTTTGTCAATGCTGCTTGGGCGTCTTGAAATATTTACCCTGCTAGTTGTTATGACGCCAGTATTTTGGCGACAATAAAAATAATTGAATCAATACCAGTTGTCCATGTTTAACCCAATTTAGCAGCCTATTTTGGTAAGCTGATGAAAGATATCCATGGATGTAAATAATAATGAAAACAACATCAACACATCGTAGCTCGGGTTTTACGTTAATCGAAGCGCTAATCACCATTAGTATCGCTTCAGTTCTGGCCAGTATTGCGATTCCAAGCTTTAGTAAGATGATAGAGAGTAATAGGATTACATCTGCTTCCAACGAATTCTTAAGCGCACTGATGTATGCAAGAAGTGAAGCCGCTAAGCGCAGTATTACCGTCAGTATTTGTGGTAGCGCTAACGGAGTAACCTGTGATTCGCCTAACGATTATGCGGCGGGCTGGCTCATTTTTACAGACTGTGCCGAAGACAGTACATACAATTCCACAACAGCCACTACCTGTGATTTAGATGGTGATGGCACTAATGATCCTGACTTGCTTTTAAGAGTTCAGCAGTCGATTAAAAGCGTATCAATTGTTGGAACAGCGGCAGCATTAGATACGTATTCCTATCGGTTTTCTGGTCGACCACCAAACCCTGCAAGTTTTAGTGTTGGGCCTGAAGGTTCAGGAGCGACAAAAATTATCAATGTCGCTAGAACCGGCAGAGTCAGGCTTGAGGATTATTGATTGCGTAATTCCTTTGGTAAAACAAAGGAAACGGTCTCAACGATACCTTGCGTATCGGGCATGATGGTTGCGCCCATTTCGTTGAGACGGTCAGTCACCTGCTGAACTAATACTTCAGGTGCTGATGCTCCTGCAGTCAGACCAATATTCTTTTTGCCATCAAGCCACTCCGGCTTTATGTCCTCTGCACCGTCTATTAGATACGCGGGAACACCGCGTTTTTCTGCGATCTCGCGTAAACGGTTTGAGTTTGAGCTATTGGGTGAACCTACGACAAATACTAAATCACACTGATCAACAAGCTTTTTCAAGGCGTCTTGCCTGTTTTGTGTGGCATAGCAAATATCATCTTTCTTAGGAGATTCGATATTTGGATAACGAAGCTTAAGCGCTTCAATCACCGTGTTTGTATCATCTACTGATAAAGTAGTTTGGGTTACGAAACCAATTTTTTCTGGATTTTTAATATCTAAGGCGTTGACTTCTTCTTCTGAGTCAACCCGATAGATTGATCCCCCAAAGCTAGTGTCGTATTGACCCATGGTGCCTTCAACTTCAGGGTGGCCTCGGTGGCCGATTAAAATTGTTTCGCGGCCTTCACGGCTATAACGAACGACTTCCATGTGTACTTTAGTCACAAGAGGGCAGGTGGCATCAAACACTTTTAATCCGCGACGTTTAGCTTCATCTTGGACTTTCTTTGAAACACCATGGGCACTAAAGATAACGGTTTTGCCATCAGGGACCTCATCGAGCTCCTGAACAAATACCGCTCCCTTATCACGAAGGTTGTCCACAACAAATTTATTATGCACCACCTCATGCCGTACATAGATCGGTGCACCGAGCAATTCAATCGCGCGGTCTACAATATCGATGGCTCGATCAACACCAGCACAAAATCCACGAGGGTTAGCTAAGGTTACTTGCATGATTAGGCTTCTTTAGACAAAAAATAATTGTATCAGTTATTGCCTTTGGGTAAATCACAAAGCTGATTTTTGGGGTTATTCGTGAGGATATAGGGTCTGTATTGTGAAATGCTGATTAATAAAGGGTAGAATACTGCGTTTGTTTTAGGATTGTTATCGCATGAAGGTATTGCTGGTAGGAAGCGGCGGGCGTGAGCACGCATTGGCGTGGAAAATTGCTCAATCATCTAAAGTTACAACAGTATTTGTGGCACCAGGTAATGCTGGAACGGCCTTAGAATCTGGCGTCGAAAACGTAGCAATATCTTCCGATGATATTAATGGCCTACTGTCGTTTGCTAGAGATAACGAAATTGGATTAACCGTCATTGGCCCTGAAGCTCCCTTGGTTGCCGGAATTGTTGATCAGTTTGCAGAAGCAGGCTTGCGTTGTTTTGGCCCAACACAATTGGCAGCCCAGTTAGAGGGATCAAAAGCGTTTGCCAAAGACTTCCTTGCACGTCATAACATCCCAACTGCCGCTTATGGAAACTTCACGGAGATTGATGACGCGGTCGCCTATGTGAAATCAGTCGGCGCACCAATTGTAGTAAAGGCTGATGGTTTAGCTGCTGGTAAGGGCGTTATTATTGCTCAAACCGAACAGGAAGCAATTGATGCAATAAATGACATGCTAGCAGGCAATGCTTTTGGAAATGCTGGGCACCGTGTGGTCATAGAAGAGTTTCTAGTTGGTGAAGAAGCAAGCTTTATAGTGGTTGCGGATGGAACGACTAGTATACCGATGGCGAGCTCCCAAGATCATAAAGCGCGCGACAACGGTGATCTTGGTCCTAATACTGGAGGCATGGGAGCTTATTCACCGGCCCCGGTTGTTACTCCTAAGGTACATAATTTAATTATGGAGCAAGTGATAAATCCAACGGTGCAGGGAATGGCGGCTGAGGGATGTTCATTTACAGGCTTTTTATATGCAGGTGTGATGGTTTCACCAAAGGGCTCAATAAAAGTTTTAGAGTTTAATGTGCGCTTTGGAGATCCTGAAACTCAACCAATCATGATGAGATTAAAGTCCGATTTAGTGGAGCTATTGGAGCATGCACTCGATGGTAATTTAAAGCAGGTGAGTACAGAGTGGGACTCTAGAGCCGCGCTTGGAGTAGTGTTAGCGGCTGGAGGTTACCCCAATGACTATGCTAAGGGTGTGGTTATTAATGGCCTACCAAAAATGCCATCTGAAGAAACGAAAGTTTTTCATGCGGGCACGTCATTGAAGGAGCAAGGAGTAGTAACGGCTGGGGGCAGGGTGCTTTGTGCCGTTGGTTTGGGTGATACAGTGACTGCCGCTCAGGAAAAAGCTTACTCCCTGACGAATCAAATTAGTTGGGATAATGTGTATTATCGCACTGATATTGGCTATCGAGCGATTGCACGGGAAACTGCTCCGCAATCAAGCTAAACGGCTTGCTAATTTGACAACTTTTCTCTGATGTGGCGATAAGCAGCGTCAGAGAAAATTAAGACTAAGGCAGCCATTACTCCGTATTCATGTGCTTCTGTGACAACACGTGCCTCAATTAGAGCAGAATTGTCTTGGAGTGGGCCAAACCAATGATCATAAGAAACCTTGCCAATAATTAATACGGCAGTGCCTACTCCTATCAGGTAATCATTGCTTTTTAGCGCAGAGTAAGCCCCAATTAGGTAAAGGCCGTAAATAGCCCCAGACAGACCCGCGTACCAGAGTATTGTGGGTTCCCAAAGATGTAGGCATAAACCAACGGCTACAACCAATAAAAATAAATTTATGGTAAATGTTTTAAAATTTATAGTTGTATAGAATAGAAGTGCAAATAACCAAACGCTACTGATATTAAGAAGATAGTGAGGCCAGTTCGTGTGAACAAGTTGCGATGTAAATATACGCCATACTTCCCCTTGAGATACAGCTTCCCTAATATACAAAAGCTCTGGTTGCCAAAACTGCAGCAAAAAACTAAGCAGAGAAACCGCTAAGATCGTAATGAGTAGTTTCAAATTCATTTGTTTGGTTAAGTTTGGCAAGTGTGGCAAAATTGATAAATAAGTCATTAAACAATAACAGGTTTTAAAAATATGCGAACAAGAAACATGCGTAGCCTTTCTTCGCAAAAGGGTTTCACACTGCTTGAGATAATAGTGGTCGTAACAATTATTGCTATTATTGGGGCTATTGTTGCGCCAAACATTATAGACAAGTTTTCTGGTGTTCAGGAAGATGCCGCTAGGATTGAGATTAAAAACATAAAGGGTACGCTTGGTTTTTATAAACTAGATAATTTCAATTTACCAAGTACTGAGCAGGGACTGGAAGCATTGGTAAGCAAGCCAAGTGGGTCGCCAGAGCCTAGCAGTCGATGGAAGAAGCAACTTGATAAGGTACCTGTCGATCCATGGGGTAATCCATATCAGTATTTAAATCCCGGTACTCATGAAGACTTTGATATTTTCTCATTTGGCCCTGATGGGCGTAAAAGCGATGACGATATTGGAAGTTGGCAGTTAAAGTAATCATCTGGCTATGAGAAATCCTGAGAATTATAAAAAAAATCAGGGCTTTACCTTACTTGAGGTGATGGTCGTCATTGCGATGATGGCCGTCCTTACAGCATTCGTTGTGCCTTATCTTCCAGGGGATAGGGCCGAGATGATGCAAACTGAGATGGATCGGTTCCAGTCTAAAATTGTCTACGCGCAAACTCAGGCGATATTGCAATCACAAGATTTGGGTTTGATGATTGATGATGAGAGTTACAAGTTTGTGCAACGAGTCAATTCTAGCTGGGAAGAGTTTGAGGAAGAGCCGCTTCAGGTCCAACCAATAGACAGCGCCTTCAAGCACAAGATTTTTATTGAGGGTGTTGAGTTCTTTCCTGAAATTTCTGATGACCCTGAGCTTATCAAACCTGTCATTCTATTTTACTCAAGTGGTGAGATGAGTCCCTTTGAGTACCAGTTAGCGCTTTCCGAACAGCAATATTTGAGTTTGAAGTTTGACCCGCTAGGTGAATCTAAACAGGAATCGTTTAATGAAGAATAGCGCGGCTAGATTCAAAACAAGAAATTTGGGTTTCACCTTAATAGAAGTACTTATTGCTTTGCTAATTGTTGCGACTGCACTTGGAACAGCAGCTAAGGTGGCCATTGGCGCAGCGACTAATGGATCCGCTTTAGCTGACAGGACGGCTGCTCAATGGGTTGGCCTAAACCAACTTGGAACGTTGAAGTTGAGACGTCAGTTTCCGGTCAGAGCTGAAAGTGGCAAAGAGGAGATGATGTCTAGAACTTGGATTTGGAGGCAGAAAGCGGAAGCTACCGAGATTGATGAAGTTTTAAGAGTAACTATTGATGTTCGATTAGAAGGTGCGGATGACGATGATCTGGCCGCTTCAGTGACTGGATATATTGCAAAGTTATGAGGCTTAAGCGAAAAACTCAAGGTTTCACGCTAGTAGAATTGCTAGTAGCGATGGCCATTTTCTCACTAATGACTGCGGTAGCCTATGCTGGCCTTGCAGCAGTTATGCAAAATGACCAAAGCTCATTAGCTCATGAAACTGCACTCAAAAAAGTACAGCGAGCA
>CALHTA010000330.1 GCA_938038645.1 uncultured Thiotrichaceae bacterium | reverse complement strand
GAATAGTGATTCAGGCAATCGCTAAGTCAATCGAATAACCACTGCTTATGAGGCGCAAATAGTCACCTTTATCGTCTGAAACCACTTCACCAAGGTCGGCGAGCTCATGCAGGATACTGCTCGTCAAACGTCCCACCATTCCATAGCGAATTCCGACCAACGGTACTTCTTGCCCTGAAATAATGGATTTATCAATCCAAAGTGGGTTGCTTTCACCGACAACAACCAAGTCACCGTAGCTGCTAGTGAGAACGAGTCCTTGTTGAGGGGTATTGGGATGTTGCACCGTGAGCTGTGTCATAAGAAAAGGAGTCGCTTCGACGGTTATTTTCATTTGTTCGGCAGGTGTTTTAAGATAGTGCTGCCCGTGTTCGTACCAAAGCACGCTAGCAAACAGTTTAACTAACGCTGCTCGTTTGATGAGTCCACCTTCGTGCAGCCAACTTCCATCACGCTTGATTACGATATCAATTTCACCCTGACGCTCAGGTTGCCACAAGTGAACCGGTGGGTGGCCGCTCGCCGTTAGTGGTTTCAAATCGTCGGCTAATGATTCTAATGTGCTCACGTTGTGGTGTCCTGATTGGCTAAGGCAATATTGTCTAGTGTGAAAATATCAACGTCGTATTGTTGGCAAGCTTCGGTTAGCGGTGCTGATTTTAACTCATCGATAAACAACGCTTTTAGTTGAGAGATATGGCCCACTTTAACGGGAGCATTGCGTTCTAACTTTGTCGTATCAGTGACCAAAAAGCAGTTTCGGGCACTTTCTAAAATAGCTTGGGCAACTCTTACTTCTCGATAGTCATAGTCCAGTAACGTGCCGTCTTCATCAAGTGCAGAGATGCCGATCACCGCATAATCGAGGCGGAATTGCCTAACGAAATCAACCGTGGCCTCACCAATAATCGCTCGGTCGGAGTGTCGTAAAGCACCACCTGCAACGATCACTTCAAAGCTAGGGTTCTGAATAAGTATATTCGCAACGTTGAGATTATTAGTAACAACCATCAAGTCTTTATGGTTGAGTAGGGCTTCTGCTACGGCTTCTGTCGTTGTCCCAATGTTGATAAACAATGAGCTTTTATCTGGAATTTGCCGAGCGCATAGCCTAGCCAGCTCCTTTTTATGCTCAGAGGCTATCGTGCGGCGCTGCTCATAGCCAACGTTGGCAACACCCGATTCTAAAACCGCTCCACCATGTACACGCACTAAATAGTCAGCGTCACAGAGCGCGGTTAAGTCTTTACGAATCGTTTGTGGGGTTACCTCAAACTGTTCAACTAACACTTCAACTGACACCTGCCCTTTGAGTGTTGCTTGCTTCAATATTCTTTGCTGCCTAAGAGAAAGACTCATTGTGATTCTGTGCCTGTTTCATGGTGAAGTGTACGCAAGCTAGAAAGTGGTGCTAAAGCCTCATAAAGTGCTAGCGCCATGCCTTTTACGTATGGTCTGCGAGCCCAGTCATCTCGAGCAAATAGGGATAAGTTCACATAAACCGGTGGAGAAAACTCACGAACAACAATCTTATCTTCAGGTGAGAGCACCAGTGGATCCACTAAGGCAACACCCGCGCCAGCCTCAACCATAATGACCATGGTTCGCTGCGTATTTGCTTCAATAATTCCCCAGCCATGGCTTTGGGAAGCCGCTATCCCGTTGGCCTCAAGCGCTACTCTAAGGGCACTGCCTTTCGTTAAGCGAATTTGCCGATAAGTCTGAAGGTCATTTTCATGGATAACTTTTTGTTTTGCCAATGGGCAGTCGGGAGCCATCACGCAAACAATACGCATAGCGATGGTGGCAAAGGTGCTTATGCCTGGCTCAGTGACACTGCCGATAGCGGCAGCAATATCGAGTTCGCCATCCACTAGTTTTTGAATGAGTTGTTGTTTTGTATGGCTTTCCAGTCGGATCGCCAGCTTTGAATATTCAGTAGAATAGCGAGCAATACAGCGTGCTAGCTCACCGTGAATAAATGCCGTCATTACGCCAACAGCGACTTCAGGAAGGGACTCATTTTTCATTTCTTTGGCGAGTGTTGACACTCTGTTCAACGCCACGAGTACGCGTTTACCTTCTTCTGCGATGCGTAAGCACTCAGAGGTTGGCAGTAAGTCATCACCGGCTTGCTCTAATAAATCTAAACCAAATTCCGTTTGAATTGCTTTGAGAGAGGCCGCAAAAGCTTGCGGTGAAAGCGACTGTTGTTCAGCAGCTTTATTCGATGAACCCGCTGATATCAACGCTGCCAGTAGCCTGAGTTTATTTAATGTTATCGCGTCCTTGTCCATCATATTAGCCGTGTTAGAGATTTCAAGAAGGTAACACTCATTGCAGTAAATTAGCAAAGCTTAGTCCTGAGGTTGCGGTTGTAATCCAATCATTAAGTTTAGGTTTAGGCATTTCATGAGAGCATGAGATATAAATAACCTTAGGCGGCCCCCAGACCTAGAGGTTTCTAATAAACATAGTGAGTGTCATGAATACCAATAAATATAAGATAGATGACTGCTGTGATTGCAGCATTCTCAATAGTTATGAGTCCATTCAAAACGAAAATCCAAGCAAGCCTGATAATTCTGCTTTGCAGGCTGTAAAGTTGGAAATCTTAGAAAAGCTGATCAAAGACAATAAATGTCCAATTGGTCACGACTTAAAGTATAAAGTTGATTGATACTCACGGTCTTTAGCATTCGGAAATTGTAATTAGACGATTCGAAAGATACGATGTGTGCAAGCCAAAAGGTAGACACATGACTGAATCAGATTATTTACAGCAATATGACCAAAAAGAATTTGATACGCCACTGCTTAGCGTTGATTCAACCCTGTTTACCTACCATGAAAACAAACTAAAAGTCTTATTGGTAGAACGCTCCGCTCATCCCGATTTGGGGTTGTGGGGACTGCCAGGAGGCTTTGTCGAACTACAGCATGACCAAACGCTTGAGCAGGCTGCTTTACGCAAGCTTGAAGAAAAAACAGGTGTTATCCCTCCTTATATCGAACAATTACAAACCATCGGCAATGCGACCCGCGACAAACGCGGTTGGTCTGTCACTATCTGCTATACCTCTTTGATTGCCCACCAGGTTTGTGCAGTCTCCATAGAAACGGTAAAGGATGCAGCATGGGTAAATGTTGCTGACTTAGAGGCAATGAAACTTGCGTTTGATCACCAAGAAATTATCCAAATTGCTCTTCAGCGACTACGTGAAAAAGCGCTCTATTCGATTGTGCCTGCTTATGCCTTAGCAGAAAAATTCACCCTGCCAGATCTTCAACAATTACATGAAGTACTCATTGGTAAACCTATTCAGAAAAAATCGTTTAGGCGGCGCATTGAGCAAGCCGATTTGCTCATTGATACTGGAGAGAAGCGTCAAGAATCAGGACGCCCTGCTGCTTTATATCGAATGAAAGAGCAGTCAGGAAAATATACCTTCGTCCGAAATTTAGAAGGATAATAAGACAAAAATTGTTATTTTTTGATCTGTGTTTTAATTGCGTGACGATATTTTAATTAATTAACCGCAATTAAAATACGATAATCTGACAAATTGTAAAACGGTGTACTAAACTAACTGTGAGAAATCCTCCTCAATCAGCACACAAACCCCGTGCTGAACTTTTAAACCCTCAGATTTTTTTGAGGGTTTTTTTTGTCTTCTTGTTGTCGCAAGATAGCGGTGCACTCGCTGAGTCAGCGTGGTAATCGACCTAGTAAGTAGAACTCATCGTTGGGTCTTATATCGGCCACATTGACCATTCGATTTGAGAGTGCAAAGAAAGCGGTAATCGCGCCAATATCCCAGATGTCATCATCACTAAAGCCGTGTTCATGCAGTATTGCATAATCGCTATCATTGACTGACTCTGCGTCCTTACAAACCTTTGCTGAAAAATCGAGCATAGCTTTTTGGCGAACTGAAATATCACTTTTCCGGTAGTTAATCGCTACCTGATCTGCAAGCAGTGGGTCTTTGGCGCGTATTCTTAAAATTGCTCCGTGTGCAACGACACAATACTGACATTGGTTTAAACCGGAGGTCGCCACCACAATCATTTCACGTTCTGCTTTTGTCAGGCCTTCATCTTTATCCATTAATGCATCGTGATAAGCAAAGAAAGCACGAAATTCAGCAGGGCGATGCGCTAGTGCCAAAAAGATATTTGGGACGAAACCAGACTTTTCTTGAACGGCTTCTATTAGCTCACGAATGTCATCCGGTAGGTCTTTTAGCTCTGGAACTGGATAACGGCTAATGGCGTGTTCGGTCATGAGGTTCTCCGTGGTAGTTAGTGATAGGTTTTGTCTTGCAGGTCACAATCAAATCTACCCTGCTACTTTAGCGTAAGCAACAGACTGTTGCCGCATAGCGCTATTTCGAATAGTAAATATACGTATCTTCGATCACTAAAAACGATTGTCTCGAGCATAATTTTTTGTTGGAAAGAGAAACTTCTCAGGCGTATAAGTTAGTTAGGCTCTGAATAGATCAGGGCTATATATGACTTTTTTTTGGTAAAGAGAAATGAGCAAAAATACCTTTGTTGATGACTATTCAGATGATCTAGATTGGGAGGATGATCTAGACTTTGATGAAAGAGAAGCTGAGAAGAATAAGAGCAAGAGGCTAAACGCTAAGCGAAAGTTAAATGTTAAGCGAAGAATGGATGATTATCTTGAAAACAAGCGCGCTAAAGCTCACTCCAAGTATCTAGATTCTTTTGATGATCTTAGCTACGACTAACGGTTTGTTTAATGGCAGAAACTAAATTAAGCCAGTTTCTGTTTTCCCCGAGCTGACGGATGGGCTTTTGCTATCCGTTAGCTTTCTGTTTTTTATAAAAACTTCCCTTGTGCAAGTGCAGTAATCTTATTGATTAACGTTTCAATGAGTTTTATGGACTCACATTCAGATCGATACACAGCGTAGAGGTGACGCTCAAAAGTGGGCGCACCATCAACTAAGTATAGAGGCTGCTCATTGAGGTTACTGGTTACTACTTGGTCTGGCAAATAGGCTGATCGTTTGCCCTCTCTGAGTAAATCTAACGCCATTACGCCATAATTTGTTCGAAGCGAAGCACCCGGGAAATAAGGAAACGCTCTGGAGTGTTCATACTCAAATCGAGCCCCCCAATCAACCATAACATAGCCTTCGCTGATCGCCTCTTCTAAAGTCATAGAGGGTTGGTTTGAAAAAAGCTTCAATATTAGTGAAGTAATGTTAATACTAATTAAGCGGGGAGAATTAATCGGTTCAAAGACAAAGCCGATGTCTAAGGCATTTCCCAATATCAATTCCTGTACGTTTTGCCCTGCATGAATAGTCATGTTCAATGCAGTCTCAGGAAGTTCTAGCTGTATATCATCCATCCAGTCTTTCAAGAACAAATGCCAAGTGTCCGGCAAATATCCGATGGATAGGGAATGGTTAAAACGCTCTGGCAGGGCAATCATGAGCCTTGCCTGTTCCCAACCACTTACCGTCATTTCAGCATACTTATGAAAGCGATGTCCGGCTGGGGTCGGCTCTATGGCGTGACGCTCTCGAGTAAATAATTTAACGCCGAGTCGTTCTTCTAAAAGCTTAATTCTGGCACTGGCGGCAGATTGCGTAATAAACAGTATTTGCGCCGCTTTTCCAAAGTGCCTAATGCGGTAAATCTCTAGAAACGTCTTTAAATGAGCGATATCCATATGGAGTCCGAATTAGGTTGATCAAGCTGATTAATCACTAAAGCAGGAGTTTTGTATCAGATGATATTAATCGATTTTTATGATCGTAACGACGATTTTTTATTGTTGGATGACGATTAAGTAAAGGCGTATAAATCTGCCTGAGGTAAAAATATAAACACTTATTAGGAATCCAAAGCAATGAAAAAGAAACTTTCTATCTCGTTACTGTTGGTAACGCTAAGTTGCGCTGTTGCATTTATAACTTATGCAGAAAGTACAAAGATTGAAGATGAAAATGTAAACATGGAATTGAGTGAAAATGAAGTAAAAACAATACTCGAAGAATGCAATACGATTGCAGTTGAAAACGAACTTGAAGGCGATGATTTAACTGCCTATGTAGATGAGTGTTTTGCAGCTAATACGATGGTGATGGAAGAAGCAAACCCTGAAGAGTCAATGTCGGATGAGCAGGATGTTCCTGTTTTGGAAGACGAGTCGCTAGATGATTCAGAGGAAACGTCTGTTGAGGAGGAGGAACCATCAACAGAAAGTGACAGCTAGTCTATTTCAATCTATATACCTGTAACACCCTGTTTTAAGGCGCTTGAGTCCCCTCAAGTGCCTTCTTTTTTATTGTTAGAAAATAAAGTAACGCGTAATTTCGCAAGAAAACATAACTAATAATCCCAAGTAACAGCTTGGCGATTTTAAGGAATCTTTATGAAAATCGCTATATTGTCCCGTAACCGACGTTTGTATTCTACGCGTCGTTTGATTGAAGCAGCAGAGGAACGTGGCCACGAAGTTATGGTACTCGATGCTTTGCGTGTCTATATGAATATCACGAGTGGCAAGCCTCAAATACATTATAAAGGGGAAACAATCGGTGGTTTCGATGCGGTTATACCCCGAATTGGAGCTTCAGTAACTTTCTACGGAACGGCAGTTTTGAGGCAGTTTGAAGTGATGGGGGTTTACCCTGTTAACGAGTCAGTAGCGATTAGCCGATCAAGGGATAAGCTGCGCTCTTTACAGTTGTTGTCACGCAAAAATGTGGGGATGCCTGTGACAGGTTTTTCTCATTCACCGGATGATACTGATGATTTATTAAACTTCATTGGTAAACCACCTTACGTAATTAAGTTACTGGAAGGAACCCAAGGTATTGGTGTGGTGCTAGCTGAAACACGTAAAGCGGCTGAAAGTGTAATCGAGGCCTTCAGAGGTTTGAAGGCACAAATATTGGTACAAGAATTTATTGCAGAAGCAGGTGGTGCAGATATTCGGTGCTTGGTTGTTGGCGGCAAGGTCGTTGCCGCAATGAAACGTCAGGCCCAAGAAGGTGAATTTAGATCTAACTTGCATCGTGGAGGCTCGGCAACCTTAGTTAAATTAACACCTGAGGAACGTGCGACTGCAGTGAATGCGGCGAGAATCATGGGTCTCAATGTTGCTGGGGTGGATTTACTTCGCTCAAGCCGTGGGCCATTAGTGATGGAAGTGAACTCTTCTCCAGGACTTGAAGGGATTGAAAAAGCATCGAGAAAAGATGTTGCTAGATTGATTATCGAGTTGGTTGAACGTAATGCGAAACCGGGTCATACAAAAACAAAAAACACACGTTAAGTATTTTTTAAAGGGCTGGATATTTACCGGCCCACTTTGAATTTAATTTTTGATATTGATAAACAACACTATGGAAAATAACAAGAGTCAGCTGACCACGGTTGGCTGGAGAGAATGGGTTTCTTTGCCAGAGTTGGGCTTACCTGCCATAAAGGCAAAGATTGATACGGGTGCACGTACCTCTGCTTTACATGCCTTTTTTATAGAACGCTATAAGCAAGAAGGTGAAGATCGATTACGCTTTCATATGCATCCTGTGCAACGCGATACTAATACAGTTGTTGTGTGCGATGCATTGTTAAAAGATGAAAGAGAGGTGACTGACTCGGGTGGGCATACCGAGCTGCGATATGTTATTGAGACAGATTTACATATCGGTGGTGCTCATTGGCCAATTGAAATGACCTTAACTAATCGTGACAACATGAGGTTTAGGATGCTGATTGGTCGCGAGGCTTTGAAAAATAACCTATTGGTGGATTCGTCCAGCTCTTATTTGCTAGGTGGGGATGATCTTTAATAATCAGTGTTGGGCTCAGTTCTTAATTAAAATAAGGTGTAGTTAAAAAATGTCACTTTTATCGAGCTTATGTACTATGAAACAATAGTTTTAGAGTGCTAGTCTTAATAGAGCTGGACTACAAATTATTAACCTTAAGAGTGAGAATCACTATGGCCTATATCATTGAGAATGTTCCTGAAGCAATACGGGAATCTAAACAGCTTTTAAGGAAACTGGCCGCGGAGCAAGGGGCAGACTTCAAAGTTACGTTTGACGAATTGACTGAATCAATCAAACAAGAAGTTAGCGAAATTAAGGCGCTTAAAGATAGTGGCGAAGCAATTATTCCTGAGCTTGAGTATGCAGACCTTGTTGCATCAGGCATCAGCGACGCTCAGAAAGATCAAATACGCCTGCGTGGTTGCGCAATCGTGCGGAATATCTTTCCAGAGCAGCAAGTTAAGGATTGGGATAACGAGTTAGGTGTTTATCTCAGCGATATCAATTATGTAGATGCGTCGATGAAAAGCACTGATGACTCCATGTCAGACGTGCAAAAAGCGAATCCGCAAATGTTTAGTATTTACTGGTCAAAGCCACAAGTTGAAGCGCGTCAGTCTGAAAATCTTGCCAAAGTGCGAAGTCACCTCAATCGCTTATGGCATTATGAACAGGATGGCAAACAGCTATTCGACCCTGATGTTGAGTGTACTTATGCTGATCGTGTACGCCGTCGTCAAGCGGGTGATGACACGCTAGGCATCCAATTACATGTCGACGGTGGATCCATTGAACGCTGGACTGATGATCAGGGTTTTCACAAGGTGTTTCGTAAACTGATTGCCGGAGATTGGCAAGGTTACGATCCATTTGATGCAGCTTATCGCAATGATACACGTGAAGTGACGTCCCCTGCGGTGAGCAATGTGTTTCGCACCTATCAAGGATGGATTGCCTTATCCCCACAAGGTCCAGGAGATGGAACGCTAGAGGTGATTCCAATGGCCCGTGCGCTGGCTTGGATGTACCTGCGGGCAATGCAAGATGACGTCGCTGAAGATGATCTTTGTGGTGCCCTGATAGGTCGTTCGCTTCGGTATAAAGAGGAATGGCATAGTTTACTGAAGGATGCGCTAATCAGCATCCCTCAAATGAATCGGGGTGATGGTATCTGGTGGCATCCTGATGTGATTCATGGGGTTGAAGAGCACCACAATGGTGATGACTTCAGCAGTGTTATCTACATCGGTGCAGCACCGGCTTGCGCTAAGAATGAAGCCTATTTGAAAAAGCAGCTACCTACTTTTGAAGATGGAAGAAGTGCTCCTGATTTCTCAGCGGAAGATTATGAGGCTGGTTTTGAAGGCCGCGGGAAAATGGAAGATTTAACAGACCTTGGTAAACGCCAAATGGGAGCAGCATGATGCTTGAACTACCCGCTTCAATTACGAAAGGGCGCCTTTCTGATCTAGTAGAAACGCTTGAAATTGATAATGCGCATGCGACGGTTTCAATCTCGTTATGGGGCGCTCAGATAATGAGCTTCAAACCCAAACATGATGGTCGAGAGCGCTTATTTAAAAGTAATAAAATTGTGTTAGATGGCAGCAAGTCACTACGAGCAGGCGTACCTGTTTGTTGGCCTTGGTTTGCCCAACGGGAAGGTTACCAAAAGCATGGCTATGTACGCATTCGCAACTGGCAGGTGCTCAGTGCTACCGAGAGTGATGACTATACTGAAATCGTTTTATCGCCATTAGACATGGTAGGCAAGGGTTTTGATGGTACGGCTGAGTTGAGCCTAACGGTGAGAGTGGGAAGGTCTTTATCAATCACATTAACGACAACCAATAGCGGCAAAGATGCTTTTGAGTTTAACACTGCCTTGCATACTTATTTCTTAGTGGATGACGTCAACGACGTTGAGTTAAAAGGCTTGTCTGGCAAGTATTCTGACAAAACGCGAAACTGGGCGATGCTTGAAACGCCAGAGCCTTATCGGTTTACCGAAGAGACCGATCGTATCCACCTTAATCCTGTCAAGCATGTGACGATTGTCGAAGGAGATGCGCAAATTGGTGTGGAGTCGGCGGGTCATGATAGTGTAGTGGTGTGGAACCCGTGGGCTGAGAATTCAGCGAATATGCGGGATATGGGTCCAGAGGCTTATCTGAGAATGCTATGTGTTGAAACGGCGGTAACGCAGGGGAAAACCTTGCAAGCTAATGAGTCGCATAGCCTTACCCAGATTATAAGCTGACCTGAACCACTCAAGCTAACAAACAGGAATCTCCATGACTTTCTTAGAGA
>CALHTA010000329.1 GCA_938038645.1 uncultured Thiotrichaceae bacterium | reverse complement strand
CTTGGAAGCAAAAGGCTATCGATTTGTCATAGAAAAAAAAGAGGAAAAGACGGGTGAGTGGAGGCAATTTTCCCGCTCTAAACTTGACATAGGCCAAACCTTTGTCGCAAGCATCGTCAATGTGCCCAATGGTTTTTGGCGCATTAAATTAAGCCCTGGAGTCGTTGCTAATTCTTGGTGGTCATTACTATTGCTGGTCATTGCTCTTGTCGTAGCTGCATTAGGCGCCTATTTTACTTATCGCATATTGCTCGAGCCGATTAAATTAAGACGTTTGGTGAAAGAGAAAACTAAAGAGCTAGAATATTTAGCATTTCATGATGCGTTAACTGGTTTAGCTAGTCGTCGTTTGTTGCAGGAAAAAATTAATGAACACTTAGAAAGAGTGAGGCACACCGATAATATTTTAGGCGTTTTATATCTTGATCTCGATAACTTTAAGCGCATCAACGATACAATGGGTCATGATATGGGTGACCAATTGTTGCAAGAAATAGCCTTGCGTGTTCAAAGCTGCGTAAGTCAGGGAGTTGATGTTGTATCGCGTATGGGCGGTGATGAATTTGCCGTTTTATTAACGAGTATCGATTCCAAAAAAGATGCTGAAGTGATTGCCAAGCAGTTAATTAATACTATTGCCGAAGTGATCAAATTGCGCCATCGAGAAGTCGTCATGATGGCCTCTATCGGTATTACTATCGGCCCTGAAGATGGCCTACTGGCTGAAGAGTTATTGCTCAATGCAGACCTTGCATTATATGCCGCTAAAAACAATGGTAAAAACCAATACAAGTTTTTTAATCAGCAAATGCAGCAAAAAATGATATCGATGTTGGATATGGAAGAAGGCTTGCGTGAAGCTATTAAACGAGATCAATTTTTCTTGGTATTTCAACCCATCGTTTCCATGAGTACAAAAGAAACCGTTAAGTTTGAAGCGCTCGCACGATGGGAGCATCCGACTAAGGGAGTTATATATCCGGGTACCTTTATTGAGGAGGCTGAAGAAACCGGCTTGATTGTGCCCATAGGTTGGCAAATGCTTGAAAAAGCTTGTAAATTTATTAATCAATATACTAATAGATACCAGCAAACAATGACGGTCGCGATTAATGTTAGCCCAAGGCAATTTATGGAGGCAGACTTTGTTACGCGTGTCAGGGAAATTCTCGCTGAAAATACTGTCCTCCCCAAGCATATTACGTTGGAAGTGACGGAAAGTATGCTGATGGAGGATATTGACCATGCGCTGGTTGTGATGGATCAATTGCGTAAAGATGGTATGCAGTTTTCAATGGATGATTTTGGTACGGGGTACTCATCACTAGCACAATTAAAACAACTACCGGTGAGCTCCCTAAAAATTGATCGTAGCTTTGTTATGGATATCGGTAGTCAAAATGAAGGCGTGCAAATTGTTGAGGCGATCATTGCCATGTCCCATAAACTAGGTTTGGATGTGGTGGCTGAAGGGATTGAAACGCAAGAGCAGTCTGACTTACTGGAAGGAATGGGTTGTGAGATGGGGCAAGGGTATTTATTTAGTCAGCCGATTACGGTAAAACAGCTGTTGTAATTCATTTGCGAGTTTACAAATTTTGTGATTGTGAGTTTTGAGCCGCCATTTCTAATGAGCTCTCTAATATAGCCAACTCAGTACTAGAGGTTGGCGCATGCCGATGAAACAACTTAACATCAAATCCAATATTCCATAGCTCATCGCCTGCACGACACAAAATGCCGTTTTCCAGATCCTCCAGGATGGCTGATTCAGGCAACCAAGCTAATCCCAGCCCTTCACGCACCATCGACTTCAAGGTGTGGGAATACGCATTTTCAAAACGCCGCTGTAAAAAACAGGTATAAGAATGCCCACGGATCAGTTGATCAACCGCTTTACCAAACAAAGAGTCATGTGCGTAGGCTACGTAAGGTATTGCTTGGGTTGGGGATCCGGGTAGGGCGTAGCGGGGTTTACCATTCTGATCGGGAATGCTTACAGGCACAAGGTATTCACGCCCAATAGTGATGCCAGAGAACTTCAGTTCATCGATGGGTAGGTTTAATGCTTCGTGGGAGTAACAGAATAAATAGTCAGCTTTGGCCTGACTAAACAGTTCGACGCAATCGGCTAATTTCTCTGACAAAAGCCGGATGTAAATATTCTCAAACTTTTGCTCAAGCCGTTTTGCCCATTCTAAAAATACAGTTTGAGCAATGGAGTTCTGAGCAGCCACGGCAATTTCTATCTGTTGCTTCTGCTGCATGGTGCTTACAGCTTCACGCGCATTATATAATCGACGGACGATTACTTCTGCTTCTGCAATAAATACTCGACCTTCTACCGTTAAGTCGAAGTTTTTACTGTCGCGATGAATGAGCTTGGCACCCAGCCAAACTTCTAGGGCTTTGATGCGGCGGCTCAGTGCAGACTGAGTAATATTGCGCTCTAAGGAAGCAGCAGTGAAGTTTTCAAGTCGGGCCAGGCAAACAAAATCTTCTAGTAGTTTTATATCCATAGCTAATCATATCATTCAACTAGTCCAAATCGGAATAGATGCAGTCCAAATATGAATTTCCACTTTCTTAAGTGTTTGTAGTAGTGTCTAGTTAGGTACTTGACGAAAATTGTCAATGAATCCCAATGACCTACCCAACCGTATTTCGAGGAGAAATCATGAAGAAAACTATTCTGAGCTTGTCATTAGCGACAGTTCTAGGCCTTGCATCATTTGGCGCCCAAGCGGCAGAGAAAGTAAATATCGGTGTACCGTCTTGGACGGGTGCTCAAGCAATTGCTCATCTACTAGCAGCTGTTGTTACTGAGCGTATCGGTGGTGAAGCAGAGTTGGTTCCTGGTAACAACGCGACTATCTTCCAAGGTATGGATCAGGGTAAGGGCGATATCGATGTTCATCCTGACGTTTGGTTGCCTAACCAAGAGAGTTTTACGAAGAAGTACGTTGATGGTGCTGGCACAGTACAGCTAAGCGGAAATCCTTATGAAGGTAATCAAGGTTTCTGTGTACCAACAAAATTTGGTAAAGATAACAACATTACAGACATCGCTGACTTAGGTCGCCCTGATGTTGCTAAGCTTATGGATAGCGACGGTAACGGTAAAGGCGAAATGTGGATTGGTGCGCCAGGTTGGGCGTCAGCTAACGTAAACGAAGTAAAAGTCCGTGATTACAGCTTGATGGAGTTCATTGAGCCGATTCGCGCGGAAGAAGCGGTTAAAACGGCGCGTATTAAAGATGCGGTTGCTAAAGGTGAAGGTTATGCTTTCTACTGCTACAAGCCACACGCTGTTTGGTACATGTTTGATGTCACGATGTTGAGTGAGCCTAAGTTTGATCCTGAACTCTATAAAATGGTGCAGCCTTCAGATTCTCCAGACTGGTTCAAAGAGTCAAAAGTTGCAACAAAGGATGCTTTGAAAAGCGTTCAAATCGCATGGTCTAAGTCTTTAAAAGATCGTTCACCAGCTATTGCTGAGTTCTTTGAGCGTTTTGGTTTAAAAGCTGATGATGTGAGTGGCTTTGCTCATGAGATTTCAGGAAAAGGCCGTGAGCCAGGTGAAGTGGCTAAAGAGTGGATTGAGAAGAATCCTGAGCGTGTTGATGCTTGGTTAGGCATGTAATACGACGTTAGACTCGATCTGGGCAGCGATCAGTTGCCCAGATTTTCAGTACAACAGTAATTAAAGCTTCCATGCTTCTTGCAATGGAACAGAACAAGTCATTGGGGTTACTATCGCGTGTCTAATTCTTCAAAACCATCCTCCGGTGAAGTCTCACTGGAAGTCTCAAACGTATGGAAAATCTTTGGTGACAGGGCCGATGAGGCACTTAAAGCTGTCAAAGAACGAGGACTAAGCAAGTCTGAGATTCTGGAAGAATTCAATGCTGTTGTCGGTGTTGCCGATGTGAGCTTCAATGTAAATAAAGGCGAAATTTTCTGCGTCATGGGGCTGTCAGGAAGTGGTAAATCCACGCTGGTCAGGCACTTTAATCGCCTACTAGAGCCAACTGCAGGAAAAATCCTGATTGATGGAACGGACGTGATGTCACTGGGTAACCGTGAGTTACGCAAGTTTCGAAATGAACAAATTAGTATGGTTTTCCAGAACTTCGCACTGCTGCCACACCGTTCGGTGTTAGATAATGTCGCGATGCCGCTGGAAATAAGGAACATGAATAAAAATGAGCGCCTGCGTCGAGCGGCTCATATGTTAAAAACGGTAGAGCTAGACGCTTGGGGGAATAAATACGCCCACGAGCTGTCTGGTGGTATGCAGCAGCGCGTTGGTTTAGCGCGAGCGCTTACCGCTAACCCTGAAGTGCTGCTAATGGATGAGCCGTTTAGTGCGCTTGACCCTTTAATCCGTCGCCAATTGCAGGATGAGTTCATTAAGCTGTCAGCGAAGATGAATAAAACCACGGTGTTTATTACCCACGACCTCGATGAAGCTGTGCGTATCGGTGATCGCATCGCCATTATGCATGACGGTCGTTTGGTGCAAGTCGGAACGGCCGAAGATATCGTGATGAATCCAGCGAATGAATATGTGGCAGATTTTGTTGCTGGTATTTCTCGACTGAAGATTGTTAAAGCGCATGCAATTATGAAGAATATTGATCAGCACATCGCTAACATTGGACCGATTCCAGATACAGCGCCGATTGTGAATGAAGATGCGTCATTAAGTGAATTAATTCAACTAGCGATCGATAGTGATTCACCGATTTTAGTACAGGACGCAGGTCAGCAGGTTGGAGTGATTACACGTCCAGATATATTGCAGACTGTTATCGAAGGAGCAGAAACCTCATGAGTGATATTCAACAAACTCAGACTGCTCATGAAGAGCTTATGCAAAGCGCGGATGACTTTGCTCGGGAGCGTGAAGGCAAGATTCCAGAGTTCGTGCAATCTAATGCAGAATACTATCAAAAGAAATTTCGTAAAATAGGCAATAGCGCCGGCTTTAGTTGGACCTTTAATCTGTGGGCAGGTTTGTTAGGGCCGATATGGTTCTGCTGTCGCAGCTTGTGGAATTGG
Organism: uncultured Thiotrichaceae bacterium; assembly: GCA_938038645.1. GTDB lineage: Bacteria > Pseudomonadota > Gammaproteobacteria > Thiotrichales > Thiotrichaceae > Leucothrix. The sequence continues at coordinate 2,573 of CALHTA010000329.1, read as the reverse complement.
GGATTGAGTTTCCTGATTATAGAAACTTTCGCTATTGTGCAAATTGTTCGAGGTTTGTTTGGTGATATTGCTTCGGGCGCGTGGGAGCGTATCGCTAAGATTGAAGGGACGCTTGAGTTGCGGCGACAGCAGCTGGCCTCTGCCATCGAAAATAATACCGACAAGATTGATGTGTACCAGCGAACGGTTGACTCATTAGAGAGCACGATAGGCGGCATTCGTTTAGAAGCGACTCAGCTTGAAAGTACCGGTATAACCATTGCAGCGTTCGGGCTTGCGGGCTTAGTGGTTATTAAAATCATTCAAGCGATACTCGCCAACACTTTACTGGAGAAGCGTTTCTCTGATTGGTTATCCGACCCTGAAATTTCCTCGGGTATGACGCCTAAACATATCTTTTTATCCATAGGCTTTGTGGCGATCATTACCGTTGCAACTGTGGTCCATTACAGCTTTCCAGGGGTTTTCCCTTGGCTGATTGAGTTTCCAACTGACCGAGGAATTCGTTTAACCAGTATCCAAGGCGTTGAAGACTTCTTTGCACTTGCGATCAAACACGGTGAGGTTTTCTTTGACTTTATAACCAAAGGAATCCGTTTCGTTTTAGATGGCCTTGAACTAATTTTGGTAGAAACGCCGTGGATGGTTATCGCTGCCTTTATTATTTTACTGACTTGGTTATCAGCAGGTTCACGCGCTGCGATTTTCTCAGGGGCATTCCTCTCTTACATGGGTTTGCTTGGTTTTTGGGAAAAGGCGATGACGACGCTAGCTTTGCTGGGTACTGCCGCAGTGCTGTCTATTATCATCGGTATTCCGCTAGGTATGTTTTGTGCAAGGCGTGAGCGTTTTTATTCATTCATTCGCCCGATTATGGATTTCATGCAGACCATGCCGGCCTTCGTTTTCATGATTCCGGTCATTGCTTTTTTTGGCACCGGTAAACCGGCTGCGGTTGTTACGACAATGATTTTTGGTGGCACACCGGTCGTTCGATTGACCGTATTGGGCCTAAGAGGGGTGCCTGATCATGTTCGGGAAGCGGCTATTTCCTTTGGTGCAAGCAAATGGTATTTGTTGACTAAAGTCGACTTGCCTCTGGCTGCGCCTTCGATACGAGCGGGTATCAACCAAACAATTATGCTGAGTTTAGCAATGGTGGTCGTTGCATCACTTATCGGTGCAAAAGGCTTGGGTGAAGACGTTCTTGAAGCGCTGCAATATGCCAACGTTGGTCAGGGTATTTTGGCCGGTTTTGCGATTCTGTTCTGTGCAATGATTCTTGATAGGATCGTGCAGGGTGACAGCAATAAATGATTGAATCGACCACTAAAAAACCATTGGTTTTTGTTCATGGATATTTAGGTGGAAGCCCACAGTGGGCTTCTCAAGTTGAGCACTTTTCAGATGAGTTTACTGTCATTACGCCAGGCTTGCCCGGTTTTGGTTTGAATGCGCAGCTTGATGCCCCTGAAACAATTACTGGTTTTGCTCAATACGTGATAGACGAGCTAGACAAACAAAACATCGATCAGTTTTACTTGGTTGGGCATTCTATGGGCGGCATGATCGCTCAAGAGCTTACCAAGTTAGCGCCTTCTCGCGTTGAAAAGTTAGTGCTTTATGGAACGGGGCCAATTGGTGTTATGCCCGGAAGATTTGAGACAATTGCAGAGTCTCGAAATAGGGTGGTTGCCGATGGTGTTGAGAGCACGGCAAGACGCATTTCCGCAAAATGGTTTATTGGTGGAGAAAGTGGAACAGGTTATGACGGGTGTGCCGATATAGCCGTAATGTCTAGTTTGCAAGCCGCTCAGGCCGGACTGACGGCGATGGAATCTTGGTCTGGTGTGGAAGCCCTGCCAAACATAAAAGCCCAGACACTGGTATTGTGGGGCGATCAGGATAAGTCATATCACTGGCCGCTTCCTGAGATGCTTTGGAAGCAGATTCCTGACGCCAGTTTAAGTGTGGTGGCGGGTTGTTCTCACGCTGTTCACCTTGAGAAACCGCATTTATTCAATGCTATCTTGCGTGACTTTTTAAACACAGAATAAATGTAATCTTTCAATGTCATCTTTCGTGGCTCATGCTGTAGTCGGCGCCAGTTGTTTTGCATTGGCTCGGCCGAAAACCTTTAAGCAATCGTTACCGCTGTTATTGATCGCTGGGTTATTAGGTTTAAGCCCAGATATCGATTATCTATTGCTTTGGCTTTTTGATTGGCGACCTGATCCTAGAATCACTCATTCCTTAGTCTTTGTAACGGGAGTTGCTTTGGTAGCTTGGAGTGTCGTTAAGGTGTTTTCTGCCGGCACTACTCAGTTGAGTTTACTGTGGATATTCTTAGCCGCAGCGTTTTCCCACTTAGTGTTAGATGCGCTGGTTGGCGTTACCCAAAATCCAATTGCTTGGCCATTTATTACCGAAGGGTTTAGTTCACCCATTGGTATTTTGCCTAGTGCGGGCAAACCCAATATATTTAATTATTACTTTTGGAGGAATCTGATTATTGAGCTGGGTATCATTTTGCCCGTGTTGGGCTTTGTCTACTCACTAGTAAATTCAAAAAC
>CALHTA010000328.1 GCA_938038645.1 uncultured Thiotrichaceae bacterium | reverse complement strand
TCCTTTAGACCCGTACGCGCCATGTAGTCTCCCATCGGGCTACCTTGCAGCAGGTCACCGTTATCCACTAAAAGGCTGTTGGTTACTTCGGCTCTCGCTGCTTTGATCAGCGTAGCGGCTTTTGACAGACCAATTTTCTCACTAACTTTTCCAGTGAAGTAATTGTAATTCAAAAGATTCATGTGAACGTCTGTGGTTTCCATTAGGCGCAGCTTGAGCTGGGTGGTCTCAGCAGTTCCATCTGCATAGCTAGCACCAGAAACGGTTAGCAAAGCGGCCGTAACCGCTGTACTAAGTGGGGTAAAAAGCTTTCTCATAACACATTCCTTTTGTTAATTTGCTGGGGGTTTAGTCGTCTTCGGCCGTCGTAATGCAATCTCCTAAATACTTTAAGAAAGTCATAATTATTCAAAAATCTTCAGTAAGAGGAACTGACACATCTTGTTCAGAAATCATCTTTAAAAACGCAGCAATATCGCTGTAACTTTTATTGATATGGCGTAGTGGCTGCGCTATCGAACCCAACACCATAATGTGATTAGTATTGGGGTAATAACGCGTACGCACATCAACACCATTGATCGCGAGTTCTTCAGAGAACGTTTTAGAGTGATAAGGCAATACGCGCTTATCATTTGCACCTGACAACAATAATGCCGGTGCAAGTCCTGGTTTAATGTAATCAATCGGCTGTGAGCGCTTTCCTGCACCGTCAAACACACCCACGATTTCGGTATATTCCAGTGTTAAATCGTATGGGCCTGCTAATCCAATCATGCCGACCACATCCGCTGAAACTCGGTTACGTTGGAAGTAGCTGGTATCGGTGTAAAGCAACGAGGCAGTGTGGCCACCTGCAGAGTGCCCCATCAGCACAATCTTATCCATGTTGCGACCAAAGAGGTTTTCCGAGCGAAGCTCAGCCTGCTTTACGGCTTTTGCAACGTCTTCAATAAAGACAGGAAAACTCACCACTGGGTAAAGCTGATAATCGGGAATAATCACTGCATGCCCTAACTGAGTCAGTGCGTGACCAATAAATTTATAGTCCTTTTTGGTACCCGAACGCCAAGCACCACCATAGACAAATACTACGGTTGGCTTGCCTTGATCAACGTTTGGACGATAAACATCCATCGCTTGCCTCGGTAATTTACCGTATTGCACAGTTTTTACCGTGTAATGATTCGTTTGCAATGAGCCATTGATTTGATCAGCAGGGTTGATGGAACAAGCCGTAATGAAGAAAGTTGAAAATGCGAGCAGTGCCGCTAACAAGCTTAGTCGAATGCCTTTTGTATGCATGATTAATCCAGTGGTTGTGATAGGGTGCTTTATCCAACAGTTTAAGACATTTAGCCACTGAGAGTTGCACTTTTTATATGAACACAGGTTTTTTGAATAAGGTATCTCCCTATTGGTTATTAGTACTAACCACACTGTTTTGGGCTGGGAACTTCAATGTTGGCCGAGCGATTTCTGAGGAGGTTCCGCCGCTTGGGTTATCATTTTGGCGTTGGGCTGTGGCCTTTGTAATTTTGCTACCGTTTGCCTACAGGCCAATGCAGCAGCAATGGCCTGCATTAAAACAGCATTTCAAAATCGTGTTTGTATTAGCACTATTTGGCGTTGCCGCCTTTAACAGTTTGGTTTATCTCGCGCTACAAACCACAACCGCGATTAATGTGGCAATGATCCAGTCCACTTGCCCTATTCTTATTATAGTTTTATCGACCGTATTTTGGGGTGCTAAGGCTGGCACTCAGCAATGGCTAGGAGTGATAATTTCCTTAGTCGGCGCGGGTGTTATTCTAATTCGTGGGGACTTAACCGTTCTGACCAACCTTGACTTTAAAGCGGGTGACTTATGGATGTTAGCTGCGGCGATTTGCTGGGCGATCTACACAGCCCTATTACGTAAATTACCTGCGGAGTTGAAAGGCTTGCCGTTTTTAGGTTACTCCATGCTACTCGGCGTTATAATGATTTTACCGTTTTACCTAACTGAGACCCTCAGCGGAAACCCAATGCCATTATCAACCACCTCGCTAGCGGGCATTGCTTATGTATCTCTCTTTGCCTCGTTGCTAGCGTTCTTGTTTTGGAACAACGCCGCTGGGCGAATCGGTGCCAACCACACAGGACAATTTCTTCACCTTATTCCTGTGTTTGGGATTACTATTGCCACTTTGGTACTCGATGAACAATTGGAAAACTTCCACTTCATTGGCATCTTGCTAGTTGCAACAGGTTTGTTACTGGCGAACCTCACCGCAACCTCATTACAAAAAAATCAAAAATGAAGAAGTTTCTCAATTACTCCCTGATGATTATTGCGTTAAGTGCTTTTGCATTTGGTTTATATCTTTTCAATGAGAGCCAACCATCCACAAGCACCTCGAATTGCAATCTCGAGGGCAAAGTGATCCGAGTGGTTGATGGTGATAGCATCACCGTTTTAGATAATCAAAAAGAGCAACACAAAGTGCGTTTGGCTGGAATTGATGCCCCGGAGCGAAAACAGCCCTATGGAAAAGTGGCTCGTCAATTTTTAGCCAAGCATATATTTAAAAAACAGGTGTGCGTGGGTTGGTATAAACGAGATAAATATCAGCGGCTGGTCGGAGTGGTTCGTTTTGAAGGCGAAGATATGAATCTCAAATTGGTGAAAGCGGGTTTAGCTTGGCACTACAAACAGTATCAAAATGAGCAGTCAAAGTCGGATAGAATTCTGTATGCAAACGCTCACGAAAAAGCCAAAGATTCAGAAGTCGGCTTGTGGGGACACTCAAGATCAGTCGCACCATGGTTGTGGCGACGTGGCGAACGTTAGCTACCAATAAATGACATCGCTGGAAGTGAAAAAATAAACACAATGATGAACAATAAAACAGGGATGACCCAACCACCAGATGCTCTTTCTGGGCTATCCTCTGGCGGTGGTTTTCCGGGATCCAAGTAGAGCTTGCT
>CALHTA010000327.1 GCA_938038645.1 uncultured Thiotrichaceae bacterium | reverse complement strand
GTCGTTAAGAAAGGGAAACTCAGGATAGAGTTGGATGATGCTCATTTTAGCTTGTTGAGCTGTTTGTCTCGAAGTAAATGGGCCAATCTGAACCTGATAAAAAGGCCTTGGTTTCTTTTGGCCTACTCTAACAAAGGCAGGATAACCCTGCATCTCTAAAGTATTCTTCATTCCCTCCGCTTTAGTTGCATTGACGCTTGAGAATATTTGTACAAAATGCGATTTGGCACTGGCTGACGAAGTAGTAGGAGAAAATTGTCGTATCTGAGAGTGATTGGAAATAGACCAATTAGCATGGGCATATGAGCTTATACCTATAAGAATTAAACTTGAAACAAGCAGTTTTATGAGTGGGGCTTTCATCATTTTGGTCCTAAAGTATTAGCTGTTTTTTCAGATAAAACAGAAACAGTCACAACGCCCACTCTTTTAAATGTGAAAGAATAGTGTTGTTGATAGTCGTGCTGTTTTGCTATAAATTTGATCTAAATTAGTGCGTGCACTGAATTTATGGGAGGCATTCTTAGCCTAAAAATATTTCTTAATGGTCTATTTATACCTTTTTGTTCAGGGGGGAGTAAGTTAGCGATTGATTTTACTAGTAACATGGCCATAATTACTAATGGATTTTGTGCAGGTTTTGACAAATTAAATAAGTAAAATCAGGCCTGTAAAATCAACTGGTTATTTCTAGCCGCGAACTATAATCGTGTGGGTTTGGTGAGGTACTAATGACCAAAAATGATGATAAATTATCACAAGAACTCGAATACCTGCTTGCCTCATACTTATTTGAAAATAAGTTACAGATGCAGCGGTTGTTAAGCTATTTGGTAAGCCATATCAACTCACCCTCAGACTTAGTATATGATCAACGAACAATAGCGAGAGAATGTTTGGGGCGTGGACATGATTTTGACCCTGCAGAGAACCCTGTTGTTCGTATAGAAGTAGGTCGGTTAAGGAAATTGCTTAGCCTTTTCTATGAAGAAGAGTTATTAAGACCCTACACAATAACTATCCCGAGAGGGCAATATCGCCCTGAAGTGATTATTGAATCACAAGTTAATAAGCCTAAGTATTTACCAGAACTTGCCCCATCACCTGCAAACCCAGAAAGGTTGTCAGTACTGTTGCAGTTCAGCACAGAAGGGGTCGATAACACCGAGCTTTACTTGCTTAGGCACCGTTTACGCATAGGGATTACTATTGCGTTAAGCCGTCAAGAGACGGTGCGTCTGCTCGTTGCTATCCCAGGTGAGAATGAGAAGGTAGCAGATGCAATTGATTTTATCATGCGTGTTTCTGTGTCTTCGATTGATGCTGGATTCGAATTATCATCACAAGTTTATGCTGCAGACTCCAGCAAAGTATTATTTCAAGAGCGTAAAAATTTATCCGAAGATTACGAGCCGTCTCAAATCGATGAGCTGTTGAGTGTTTTAGTGTCTGAGCTTTTTGACCATGAGATAGGAAAATTGTGGCGAAAATGGGTAATTAAACGAGATGCGTATCAAAAGGTGGGAGCCATTAAGATTTCTGCTTTAGTGCGATATCAGCATTACTTGTTTGACGAGAACAGGAAAAATGTAGAATTAGCTTTTTTGGAAATTACAAATGCACTTGAATATCACCCCGGTGATAAAATCCTTAACTTGGCGTTAGCTGATTTATATTACCGTATTATTATTCATGATTATGGCTTAGTGAATGACCCTATTGAAGATGGTTTAACCCATGTTCGCGAAGCACTTCGCTTCTCTCCTGGTTCAGAAAAGTTGCATACTTTGCACGCGCTACTTACCATGTTTCAACAAAAATATGACTACGTAGTTACCGCGCCAATCAGAGTAGAAAGCCCAGGCGGGGCAAAATATTTTTCATCTTCCTTTCATTATCAGGTCCTTAAGTGCTTGATGTCAGAATGGAGTGATGGATTTAAGCAGCTAAAAAAACTCTGTGATCGCTTTTCTTACTACCCTAAGCTCTATCCTGTCTTAGCTTATTTATATTATTTTTTAAATGATGAAAGGCCTGAAGCGGAAAAGTGGAAAATGATAGTGATTCAGCATTCTACCGACCGGGCAGTAAGGCAGTGCGCTAAATATATGAAGTTATCAGGAAAGTGGTCAGGTGAAGAAGGTCGTGAAATATTACTCGCTTCATTAGATAAGGATATGGGTAGGTTCAGTGATTGATGAAACTGTTGCGAATACAGAGTCATTAATCTTGGCGAGCCGTTTGTTTCGCTCCAAGCCTCAGATGCAGCGTTTGCTAAGTTACTTAGTCATGCATACCTATGAAAATAATAACGATGCTCTTCAGCAGCGAAGTATTGCGATCAATTGCTTGGGGAGAAATGACTCCTTTGAGTCAACGAAGGACCCTATTGTCCGGATAGAGGCAGCAAGATTACGAAAGCTATTGGAAGCGTATTACGATGCAGATGAGGCGCAGCAGACTCCATTAAGAGTTAGCCTTCCAAAAGGGTCTTATCGTTTAGTCTTTTCGAGAAACATTGAGCACCGACAAAGTCGAAGCTTTAGTTTATTGCTGCTATGTCAAAGCCCGATGGTGATGAATGTTGAAGAAATCCAGTTAATGATAAAAGTAAGACAAGGGCTTTCTTATCGACTAAACCATTTTGATCATTTAAACCTAAGCGTCAATTTCCACCCTGAGCACGAGGTTGCCCAAAGGGGATCTATACACTTTTTAGCAGAAGAGCAGCATGATTATGTTATGCGCTGTGAGGTAGTACAAGATAGGAATCGTGACTTTTTGATCAGTAGCATTGTAATCCACCGCCTTACTCAGGAGATTTTATGGAGTCATTCAACTACCATCATTCATGGATACACAGCGGCAATACTCGACGAGTTTTATTTAAAGCTAATTAGTCCGTTGGTTTCTGACTCTTATGGCGTATTAGGTATTCATTGGGCTAAATCCTGCCTTGAGATGGGGTTGGAGTATGTTGAAGATCAACATATGGCAGCGGTACAGTTTATTAATCTTTGTAGTGAACCTAGCAAAATCGCATGTAAAAAGTTCATGGAGTTTTTAGATCAAAGGTTAAAAAAATACCCTGATGATTACAATGCTCAGGGAAGTTACCTAGCCATTGGCTTCTTTGATTATTTTTTGAATTATAATTTAATGAGCTCAAGTTTAGAGGATAGGCTTAAGCACTGCCTAATCATAGAAAAATACGTTCCGCATGATCCGGGTATCTTGGTATTGATTGGATTCTATAACTTCGCTTTAAATCGTTATTGCGAAGCCGAGGTCTATTTAAATAACGCAAGAAAGCTCAATCCATATAACACCATGTGGGAGTTTATCTATGGCGCTTTAATGTTTTTTGTGGGTAAGAAAGAGGTTGGTTTCCAAATTTTGCTCAGGCTATCAAAGTATAATTCGAGGCCACCTAGTTACTACTTTGTTCCGATATTTTTCTATTATCTAGGCGAAAAAGAATGGGAAAAAGCATTTAAGGCCAGTTCTAAAGTTACTTTTGCTGATGATTTGGAGTTTTTAGTTAAGGCGATTGCTTATTTGGGAGTGGGGGCCACAAGTCAGACAAACACTGAAGAAATAGACATCTCATGGCTTGAGAAAACGGCGTTAAATGACTACCCAGATTTAATTCTGCATTTTAACGCAGTTGTAAAACGCCTGAATCTTCAAGATGTAGACTCAGGCGTTCAAACAGATCTTAAATGACGAATGGTTGACGGTACGTATTACAACGAATGGTCCAGCCTCTCATCCAGCGAGATTCACCACGGCTTGGATTTGAGTTTCTAACACGTCGAGCGAGTACCTGGATTGCAGAGTCAGCAAAATTGTTTAGTGCCATTTGCCCAGGCTGGCTTGGACGCATATTTTCTAGTACTTGCAATAGGCCCCAGTTTTGCCCTTTATACCCACCACGTCTATTTAGACCTTCACCTTTAAAGTTTACATAGTCGATGAGAGCGTACCAGCCACCTCGCGTGTTAGCGACTGCGTTAAGGTTTTGCGCGACATGCGCTCTAAGGTGAGGCGGAGTTGCTTTGACTAAACGAGGCATTGCTCGCTTGGCTCTTTCAAAAATATAGCTAGCTTGAAGGTAGCGAGTATTGTACAGAAGGTTCTGAAACTCTTTTACCTGTTGAGAGTTTTTTGCATACTTAAGCTCGTTCCTTGTTCGCCAAGGCGCGCCGTTGTACCTTGCTTTTTGTACCCAAACTGGCAGCTGCACACCATTTGCTTGCAGATGGTCAAGCAGGCCGGGGAAGGTATTCCCATAGCGGTTTCTCCTTCCAGATGGATACCATGTAAAGTGTCCAATACCCATTGAAGCAAAGTTTTCACCTACGTTCCAGTGGACTAATTTGTCGATGTCACCGCCACTTTCATTACGGAATATTTTATCTCCAATCGTTCGAATCTCACTAGCGGTTAAGCTAGCAATGTTGCCCTTAGGCTGGGGTCTTGGAGTGGCATTGTTTCTCTGTTGCAGCATCGCTAGGTATTGAGCGTTTTGCTTTTGCTGCTGTGCGGCCCGCTGTTGAGCCTGTCTTTGCATCTGCTGTGCGGCATACTGCTGAGCAAGTCGGTTTTGCTGCAAGTTTGCTTGTTGCATACGAAGATTACGCGCTCTAGCTTGAGCCTGAGCTTTTTCTTGGATTTGCTGTTGTTGCCAAGCTTGGTTGTAAGCTAAGCGCACCTGTTCTTTTTGCGCAGCGATTTGCCTTTGCTTTGCGTGCCACTGGTTAGTAGTGTTAGTTTTAACTGCTGGGGCGGGTCTGATTGACGCTGAAGTTGTCACCTTCTGCGGAATTGTGCTCTTTTTTACGGTTTGATTGGGCTTCTGACTTGTTGAACTACAGGCTGACACGCCAAAAAATACAAGAAGTGACAAGCTAATTAGGGATTTGTTATTCATTAGTTGCTGCCGATTTTAGTTATTATTATTTTTTTATGTCGGTAAAAACGGTAAATCTACTGCTTAGGTTTGTTTTTTAGTTTAGACCAACAAACCCTCTCAAGTAGCAGAATTACCGTAAAGGCGGTGTATACCATAGGTGTACTCGCATCTGCCTTTACTAACCACCAAAAGTGTACCACGCATAGTATGACTGCAAGATAAACGAGGCGGTGTAATGCCTTCCAGCTTGCACCCATTTGTCGCATTTTAGAGCGCGTTGAGGTGATTGCCAGTGGTAGAAGGGTGAGAAAACCAGCAAAGCCGGCCGTTATGAAAGGCCGTTCCCATATATCTTCAATGACTGATCGGATATCAAAACTTTGTTCAAACCCTAAATAACAAAACAAATGAAGAGAGGCATAGAAAAAGGCAAATAATCCCATCATTCGACGGAGTTGGATAAGCTGAGGCCATTTTAATGCGCGACTAAGAGGTGACAACGATAATGTTAGCAGTAGTATCCTGAGTGCCCATTCACCAAGATCCCGAATAATGGTTTCAATTGGATTTGCACCTAACAAGTCAAAAAACAATCCGGAAATTAGAAACAGCAGCGGGAACAATAAGATTACAAAAGATGCTGGTTTAACTATGTTGTTAAAGAACTTAGCTTGAATCTGCACAACGGCCCTTAAAAATAGCGTTTCAAATCCATGCCTTTGTAAAGTGAGGCAACTTCAGAGGCATATCCATTAAAAGGTTGAGTCTTTCGTTTCAAAAACTCGCCAATGCGCCTTTCTTTACTTTGGCTCCAGCGTGGGTGAGGAACGTCAGGGTTAACATTAGAATAAAAGCCGTATTCCGTTGGACTAGACTGCTGCCATGAATTATAAGGTTGCGTTTCGGTAAAACTAATGCTGGCAATGCTCTTAATACTTTTAAAACCGTATTTCCATGGAACAACCAGTCTTAACGGTGCCCCATTTTGGTTGAGGAGGTCTTTGCCGTAAATGCCCGTTGCTATCATCGTCAACGGGTGCATGGCTTCATCCATCCTCAAGCCTTCTACATAAGGCCACTCAAGAACATTGTCTCTTTGCCCTGGCATCATATCAGGGTCATATAAGGTTTGAAATTTGACATACTTAGCATTTGCGTTGGGTTGCATTCGTTTAATTAACTCTGCCAAGGGAAAACCCATCCAAGGAATGACCATGGACCAACCTTCAACACAGCGGAACCGATAAATTCGCTCCTCAATTGAAACAGGTTTTAGTAGGTCCTCAAGGTCGTAAGTTCCTGGTTTATCGCATTCACCCTCAATATCAATAGTCCACGGAGACGTTACAAGGGTATGCGCATTTTTGGCAGGGTCTGTTTTAGCCGTTCCGAATTCGTAGAAATTACAGTAACGTGTAATATCTTTATAGTCAGTTTTTTCTTCATCGGTGGAGAAGCTCGAGGAGTTTGATTGGCTAAACAAAGGCTTGATGACAGCACCGGTTGTGGCAACTATCCCTAGCCCTGCTGCCGTTTTCATAAACTGGCGGCGCTTTTTATAAACTGAGTAATCAGTAACTTCGTTATCAGTAATTTCGGGTTTGTTCAAAAAAATCATATCTTCTCCCGAGTTTGGAAATTTCTAACTTTGCGTTAGTTATAGTGACTAGACCCCTTCAGCAGACTATACTTCGTCGTTAATTTACACAGGCTTAAGTGGTCTGATTACTGTCTTTAAACGAAAGTGCTTTATATGTCTTCTAAATTAATACGTACGATAACCTCTATCTTACCCGTTCAGAGCAATCGTACCGGATCTTGTAACGGTTGCGGAGCTTGCTGTAAGCTGCCCGTAAAGTGTACGTTTCTGACAACAGATGATGAGGGATTGTTCCGCTGTTCGATATATAAATATCGTCCCCCAAATTGTCGAAAGTTCCCTCGTACCCCTTCGCAGTTAGCCTTAGTCGAGAATGATTGCACTTACTCATTTTCAACAATAGATGCAACCAAGATTGGCAAGGCCACACCACCAGCTTAATTCAGGCATCTTGTTCTGCTGGAGTTACCAAGCTAATAACGACTAGCAGAATTGCCCCGATGGTGATCGCAACGTCTGCGATATTAAATATAGCAAAATGGCCATTGTTTAGGAAAAATAAATCGAAATTTACGTAGAAATCTAGAAAGTCAGTAACTCTTCCACTGATTAGTCTATCTATTCCATTGCCTACTGCTCCACCTAGCACTAAAGACAGTGATATGGCTGTCCAGAGTTCAGTTCGATCCAGCTTTTTCAACCAGTATACGATGTAACCACTCACCGCAAAAGAGAGTGTTACAAAGAACCAACGCTGCCAACCATCTTGGTCGCCTAAGAAGCTAAACGCAGCGCCGTAGTTATAGGCGAGTGTGAAGTTAAGGTGAGGCATGACGGCCTCAGGTACCCTTTCTTCAAGGTTGGCGACGGCCATCCATTTGCTTAACTGGTCCAGCAATACAACCACAATCGAGACCCATACCCATTTAAGCATATTTTCGTGCCTCTCCGGCGCCTACAACATTTTCAACACAGCGCCCACATAGCTCAGGGTGCTCTGGATGACTCCCAATATCTGGCTGATGATGCCAGCATCGTACACATTTCTCATCGCTCGAAGCTTCAGCGATTATCCATGCGTTTTCCAAGTCACCAATCGCTATAGCACCTTCAGGTGCAGTAGCCGTGTCAACGACTTCAGCACCAGACGTAATCATTACAAATCGTAACTCAGACTCCAGCTTGTTGAGAATGTTAAGGGTGTCGCCCGAGCAATAGATGCTAATTGCTGAATCAAGCGATGAGCCTATTTTTTTATCTCCACGAAGCACTTCTAATTGTTTACTCACTGCCTCACGTACCTTAAATACAACTGACCATTCATCATTGGTAAACTGATCAGAATCGTCAAGGCTAAACAATTCTTTGGACCACTGAGTAAACTGAGCATAAGCTAGTTTTTTATCGGCGCTCGCTTTAGGAATTTCTTTCCAAATCTCTTCGCCGGTAAAGGTAAGAATTGGAGTCATCCAGCGGACTAATGCATGCAAAATTAAGTATGCCGCAGACTGAGCTGAACGGCGTGCTTTAGAGTTTGCTGGCATTGTGTACTGTCTATCTTTGGTGATGTCCAAAAACAGGCTGCCCATTTCAATAGAGCAGAAATGAAGCATTTCTTGGTAAACAAGATGGAATTGCATTTTCTCATACGCATCAACAATACGCGCTTGTACTTCACTTGTTTTTGCAACAGCCCAACGATCTAATGCCAACATGTCCGCGGGTGCTAGTAAATCAGTTTCTGGATTAAAGTCACTCAGGTTCGACAGTAAATAGCGCGATGTATTGCGAATTCGACGATAAGCATCAGCAGTACGATTAATGATTTCATTAGATACGGTGATTTCACGACTATAGTCCGATGAAGAAACCCATAGGCGTAAAATATCAGCCCCTAGCTTGTTGATTACACTCTGTGGTGCGATAGTGTTACCAAGCGACTTGGACATCTTCTTGCCTTTCGCGTCTACCGTAAATCCGTGTGTTAACACGTTTTTATAGGGAGGAACGCCGTTCATGGCCATTGATGTTAGTAACGATGATTGGAACCAGCCGCGATGCTGATCTGATCCTTCAAGGTACATATCCGCTTGGAAATGAAGCTCATCTCGTTGACGCAGTACGGATTGATGGGTTGTTCCT
>CALHTA010000326.1 GCA_938038645.1 uncultured Thiotrichaceae bacterium | reverse complement strand
GATGAACTTCCTCAGTTCATTAACGTTTTACAAGGTAGAATGTCTATTGTTGGCCCACGTCCTCATGCGGTAGCTCATAACGAGCAATACCGCTCATTGATTCCTGGCTACATGCTTAGACATATGATTAAACCAGGCATTACAGGTTGGGCTCAAATCAATGGATGGCGCGGAGAAACGAATACCGTTTATAAGATGAAGAAGCGTGTCGAGTTTGACCTTGAATACATGAGGGAATGGAGTTTAGCTTTAGATCTAAAAATCATTTTCCTAACGATCACACGATCTTTCATTGATAAAAACGCCTACTAAAATTTAACCATACACGAGCCTGCGGTTTTGCAAATCAATCAAATCACATTTACACGCTTTATTGCAGCGCTTACGGTTGTTTTCTTCCATTATGGCATGCATACGCTTCCTGAGAGCATCCCTTGGCTGAAGAACAGTATTACAGCGGGTCCAATTGCGGTTAACTATTTCTATGTTTTATCTGGTTTTATTATGGCGATTGCCTATTACCAAATAAAACCAAGCAAACCGCTGAGTAAGAAAAGATACTGGATAGCACGATTCGCTAGAATATATCCGGTTTACTTGGTTGCATTGCTTCTAATGGCAGCCGCGAGCTTTTCAGAATTAGGACAAAACCCTTTAGCGCTTCCGCTGCATTTAACAATGCTTCAAGCATGGCTTCCAGGATATCCGATGACCCTCAATAATCCGGGGTGGTCATTATCGGTAGAGGCATTCTTTTATCTCTGCTTTCCTTTCCTGTTGGCCTTGATTTATCGATTCGGCTTGAAATACCTTGCCATTTTCACCATCGTGCTATGGTTAATCACTCAATATGTTCTGCTGAATGGAATCAATAGTCCTGAATATAGTGCAAACAGCGCTCTTCATGACTTTGTCTATTACAACCCCTTAATGCATATCAATGCGTTTTTGGCAGGCTTACTTTGTGGAGTTTTGTTTAAAAGAAATGCTGACAAAATTTCATCTCCAAAACTAATATGGCTAGTAAGCTCTATCGTTTTGATAATTATCCTACTAGAAACCCAGCCTTTCATTGAATCATTAGTTGGAATGAAGATTGCATATACCAATGGTTTAATTGCACCTGTTTTCTTATTGTTCATTTGGTTACTAGCATCAAGCAAAGGAAGAATCGCAAAATGGCTTAGCCACCCTGCTCTGATTTTATTAGGTGAGGCCAGCTTTTCATTGTATATACTGCAAAAACCTATTTTTGGCTTGTACAACAAAATACTTGAAAAAAGGCTTGGACTTGGAGAGGTCGCAGATTTTTATGTCGCGTTGATATTGCTTATAATTGTGTCAATTGCCTCTTACAAAATATTTGAAACACCCGCAAGAACCCTGATAAATCGTAAATTCAACTGATTAAACAGAAACACAGCTAAATATTTCATCAATATCAAATACATAGCGAAGCGTTGCTAATTGTACAAGGCGCTAGTAATTGGTATTATGCGAATGGTTTTAAATAGGACACTAGACACCCTAGTTTTGATAAAAAACTAAACAAAACACAGCTTTTTTAATTGCCATAGAGACTTTGTTCATCCCGTATAAAAGCGTGTTTATCTTAGACTCTTTGCGCTTGTACGGTAATTCAAACAAAATTGCGTGCAATATAAATCAGCTCAAGTAGTATTCTCGCGGATATTTTTGAGCAGACACTAAACCCTACCACCTAACTAAATGACAAAATACTTATGAGTGTTGACAATAACCAAAGACTTCCTTCACGAGTCGCAAATAATCAAATGTCCAGTGGTCAAGTCGTTCCACATCCTAGCTCAGTTTACCCAGAAGAGTTATTGGCGCCCTCAAGCGGTTTAGATCTTAAAGAATTTATTGGAATCATAACTCGTCGAAAATGGCTTGTTGCCGCGATTACTTTACTGACGCTGTTAACAGTATTACTGATTACATTGATGATGAAGCCTGTCTACCAGGCCACATCAACTATTCAGATTGAACGTAATGCTAAACAAATTATTAGTGGAAGTTCATTTGATTCGATTGAATCACGAAGCGATAAGGACTTTCATGAAACACAACGCAAGCTCATACAAAGCAGAGCGCTAGCGCGAAGAGTTATCAATCAGCTGGGATTAGATACAAAAGACACCTCGTTTGGCTTAGTGAGTAGTGTGAAAAAAGCACTTGGCATGTCTGTAACAGACCAAAACAGCGCAGAAAGAACTGAAGCTTTGTTTATTGAAAACCTAATGGTGCAGCCAATCAGTAACTCTCAGTTGGTTGCAATCAATTATGACTCTACAGACCCAAAGCTTGCCGCTGACATTACCAACGCTATTGCGAAAACCTTTGTCAGAATGAACCTAGAAAAGCGTTTTGATACTGCATCTTATTCTAAAGAGTTTCTTTCTGAAAACATTCAACAAGTTAGACAGACCTTAGAAAAATCAGAAAGAGCGCTTAACGACTATGCTCGTCAGTTTGGGATTGTTCAAGATGTTGATGGTGAAAGCACCGATACATTCTCACTCAAAAAGCTAAGTGAAGAACTGGTAAAAGTTGAGCGTCAAAGAATTGAAGCCGAGTCATTGTATGAACAGGCTAAGAACGCAGATTTGAGCGACCCTATGACAGTTGCCACACTGTCTAAAGACCCTGAGATGCAAGAAAAAGGAAGCGATCTAGCTAAGCTAATCGCAGATCGAGATGCAAGAATTAAGAGATCTGCTTCTGGAACTAACCGTACAATTCGCCGCCTTTCTGGTCAGATAACTAGACTACGTGCTGAAATAAATGCTGGAGCTAGCGCTGTATTAGTAACGCTTAAAGCGGATGCTGAAGCAGCAAAAATCAGGCAGGAGCTTATTAGAGAGCAATTGTCCGGCCTAAAAAATAGTGCTATTACAACTCAAGGGAACAGCATAAAGTACAACACACTTAAGCGTGAAGTTGAGTCGAATAGAGTGTTGTACAAAGAACTTCTTCAACAGTTTAAGCAAGTATCAGTTGCAGGTACGGTTGGAACAAACAACATCAGTATCATAGATAAAGCGGGCATCCCTTACGAGAAGCATAAGCCTAAATTACGCAATAATTTGGCTTTTGGTTTGCTACTAGGATTAATGCTAGGAATGGGTGCTGCTTTCCTAAGAGAGTTTATGGACGATAGCCTCAAAGGCTCTGATGAAGTTGAAAGAGTTACAGGCTTACCTGTTCTTGGTTTATTGCCTAATATCAAAGGCCAATCTGACGATCAAATTGCTTTATTAGCCCATGCAGATCCACGCTCTCCTCTCGCCGAAGCGATAAGGTCTTTGAGAACAAGCTTGAAGTTTTCAACACAGTTTGGTGCGCCAAGAGTTACTTTTGTAACCAGCTCTAATCCAGCAGAAGGTAAGAGCAGTATCGCGCTTAACTTGGCTACAGCTTACGCACAGATTGGAAGCAAAGTTTTACTTATTGACGCTGACTTACGAAATCCAAGTATTCACCACTTGTTGAAACTTGAAAACCTAGAAGGACTAACAAACTATCTAGCCGGTGCTGGAAATGCAGCTGAAATTAGTCGTCCATGCCTAATTAAACAGCTCAGGGTAATTTCGTCTGGACCTATCCCTCCTGACCCTGTCGAGCTTTTATCAGGTAAGCGTATGAGAGAGCTACTTGACGTTTCTAAGAATGAATTTGATTATATTATTATTGATGGCCCGCCAGTAATCGGTTTGGCAGACGCTTTAGTGTTGTCTAATTTATCAGATGCAACAATTCTTTCTGTACAAGCAGGAAAGACCCGTAAAGCGTCACTGCTTGCGGCTCTTAAGCGACTCGAGAGAACCAGCGGTAATATAATCGGAACCTTATTAACACGAGTAGATCGTGCTAGTAACCCTGAATATAACGAAGATAGCTACTATACTTACACAAGTCCGAAGAAGTCATAACTTATAATGTAAAGCAGACTATGAAGAAAACGGCCATACAATTTGCCCTTTACCTGCAGATGCACCCTGAAAAAGGTCTAGATCAGTGGTATTTAATGCGGGCTCTCCCTGATGGAATGCTTGCGCTACTTCAGTCAGCTTCCTCGAAAAAGAAAAGGAGCGAGCTGGCTGAGTCTGCTGTTTTTAATGACGATGAGATGAAGGAAGCATTTATTAACTTTCTTCGCCTCGTCATTGACGGCCACGAGCACAGTGCATATCGAGGTTTAGCAGTCCGTGAAAAAGCGAGCCTTGAGACCTGCAAGCTGCATAAACAACTATTACTTAACATTTTTCACCCGGATAAAATGCCATTAAGTAAGCACCCGTACATTGTCCAACAGATTCAAGATTCTTATGAGCAAGTGAAGATTGATCAATCGATTCCACTTTATTACTCGTCAGCTCCTGAAAATACCGAAGCGCTAAACGATGATCAATTCGGTAGCGTTAGGGTGAATAATGCTCCAAGACCAAGTACTGCCTATAGAAGACATCAGCAAAAAAATCATATCAACTATGTTCTTCTCTCTGGCGTTATGGGCTTACTTTTAGTTGGTATAATGATTGTTTTAGTCGTCCCTTCAAATCCCCAATCCATCGTTCGACAAACACCAATCACTCCGCTTCAAAGCCCTGCAAAAGTCAATAAAATTACTTTAGCTGGAAACACGATGGAGAAAAGTACGTCAACTCAGCCACTAACAGAATCTTACCAATCTACCCCACTAAAAAATGGGTCAAGAGTTCAGTTATTAATTAATGAACTAGAGTCTGCCCTTGAAGGTGAACTGATGAAAGAGCTTCAGGCACGTGGGACTCCTTCCCAGTCCTCTAAGCAACTTAATGACTTATTCATCACATCTGATCAAAAGAAAGTTTTTCTGCACAGTTTTTCATGGAAGCCTAGCGCCACTGGTTTTTATGGTGAAGGAAAATTCCTTTCAAGATTCCAGTTTGTAGATCGTGAACAATGGTTAACCAGAAGTGGAAAGTTTTTCATCACGCTTAGTGAAAGTAATTCCAAGCTTAGAATTAAGCAATTTCACTTTGAAGATAATTTGCACTAGCGGCGTATAAATTTTTGCAACAATTCTGCATGAAATCATGACCATTGCCTCTGCAAAGACACAACTTCTAATAGATTCTAATCAGGATGAACTAGGCAGCCTGCTTTCTCGGTTCGGAATAGTAATTAATGTCATTAGCCCCGAACTAGAAATCCCAGGAAGCTTTTGGGGAGATGAAGAGGCAGGTCTGATTCGTAACCAACTTTACGCAAGACCTGATACACCAATACACTCCATTCTTCATGAGAGTTGCCATTACGTTTGTATGGATGAATGTCGTAGATCCTCGCTTCACACCAACGCTGGTGGTTCAGCGGATGAAGAAAACGCTGTATGTTATTTGCAAATATTACTTTCAGATCATCTTAGCTTTACCAGTAAAACTAAGATGATGAAAGACATGGATAACTGGGGATACAGCTTTCGACTAGGTTCGTCAAAAGCTTGGTTTGAATCTGATGCCTCAGAAACAGCTGATTGGCTTATTGAGCATAAGCTTATTAATCGAGCTCACGCCGTTACTTTCAATTTACGCCATTAAACCTTTAATGCGACGCTGCCTCTAGCAATACCGATACAACCAGAACGCACTACCTCAATAATGGTTTGCTCACTCATAGCGTCAATAAATGCATCTAACTTCTCGCTTTTTCCCGATATTTCAATAGTGAAGGTTTTATGACTTAAATCAATGATCTTTCCACGAAAGACATCTGCAATTTGCTTAATCATTGTGACAGACTCAGCCTGCTTTGCTTCAAGCTTAATCAGCATCATCTCACGTTCGACATGCTGAAAGTCTGAAAGATCTGTTACCTTCACTACTTCTATGAGTTTATTGAGCTGCTTCAAAATTTGCTCGATGATCTGCTCACTCCCACGGGTGACCAATGTCAACCGAGAGAGGCTCTCATCATCCGTTGGAGCCACTGAAAGCGACTCTATGTTATAACCACGCGCCGAAAATAGGCCCACAACTCGTGATAGTGCGCCTGATTCATTTTCCATTAAAACTGAGATTACATGTCGCATAGTCATACCAAAATCATTTCATTTTGACCCGCACCAGCAGGAATCATCGGATAAACATTTTCTTCAGGGTTAGTAATAAAATCAAGAAAGTACAATCTCTCCTTATCATCAATCGCCTGCTTTAATGCACCTTCAACATCAGCTGGATCTTTAATCTGTATTCCAATATGCCCATAAGCTTCAGCCAATTTAACAAAGTCAGGCAAAGATTCCATATAAGACATCGAGTAGCGTTTCTGGTAGAAAAATTCCTGCCACTGACGAACCATGCCTAAATAACCGTTATTTAACGATATGATATTGATCGGTAGTTGGTATTGAGTACAGGTCGCTAACTCCTGAATACACATCTGAATGCTGCCGTCTCCAGTAATACAAGCTACCTCAGCGTCAGGGTGTGCTAGCTGCACTCCCATTGCTGCTGGGAGACCAAAACCCATCGTGCCAAGGCCGCCAGAGTTTATCCAACGTAAGGGCTCATCAAACTTATAATACTGAGCTGCCCACATTTGGTGCTGCCCTACATCTGAGCAAACGTAAGCATCACCGTTAGTTAACTGCCAATATTTGTCGATAACATACTGAGCGGTAATCACTTCAGTGCCTTGTTCATATCGAAGGCAGTCAGTCTTGCGCCAATCATTAATCTGCGCCCACCATTCGGCAAGCGCCTCTTGATCTGGCTTTTCATCACGACGCTTAAGCTCAGCAACCAAATCTGTAAGTACTTGTTTTACATCACCAACAATTGGGATATCTACTTTTACATTTTTAGAAATGGAAGCAGGATCAATATCAACATGAATGATCTTTGCATTAGGGCAGAACTTTTCAATATTTCCAGTAACACGATCATCAAAACGTGAGCCAATAGCAACCACTAGATCAGACTTGTGCATCGCCATATTAGCTTCGTAGGTACCATGCATACCTAACATGCCCACAAATTGAGGGTCAGATGCTGGAAAGCCACCTAGACCCATTAACGTATTCGTGACAGGGAAATTAAGCAATCTTGCAAGCTCTGTAAGCTCAGTAGCGCCCCCAGAAAGAACTACACCACCACCGGTGTAAAGAATAGGGGTTTTAGACTCAAGCAGCGCTGTCGCTGCAAGTTTTATCTGTTTAGGATTGCCTTTTATGCTCGGATTATACGATCGAATATCAACTGTTTCGGGATATACAAATTCGATTTTTTCTTTGCCGTCAGTGATATCTTTTGGAATATCAACAACGACTGGCCCAGGGCGCCCAGAACCCGCAATGTAGAAGGCCTTTTTTATTGTTGGGGCCAAGTCTTCGATATTCTTAACTAGAAAGTTGTGCTTTACGCATGGGCGTGTGATTCCAATGATATCGACTTCTTGGAATGCATCATTACCGATCAAAGCTCGTGGGACTTGGCCGGTGAAAACGACTAGAGGTACAGAGTCCAAGAAAGCGTCAGCAATACCAGTAACGGCGTTAGTCGCTCCTGGCCCTGATGTTACGATCGCAACTCCTACCTTGTTAGTTGCCTTAGCATAGCCTTCGGCAGCGTGTACAGCACCTTGCTCATGACGTGCCAAGATATGATCAATCTCACCAGCGGCTTTATCTAACTCATCGTAGAGAAACAGTACGGCACCACCGGGATAACCAAATATGGTGTCGACGCCCTCTGCCTTTAGACTCTCGACGAAAATCTTGGCTCCGGATATTTCCACGTTCTCTCTCCTGACTTAATATTCACTACTGGGAAGCTGTGATTTACAAGGCAATGCTTGTGCCACAGAGGTACAGCATAATAATATGATTTAAGCTTTAAATCATCCCAATTATCTATATTGAATAAAAACCAATTAAATGCCATCTATCAATAAAAAAGGCCCTTAACGCGTCACGCTAAGGGCCTTTTAAGTATATGGTGGTACACCGTCTCTCGAACTAAATAATAATTACTATTCTAATACAGTTAGTTAGGAAAAAATAAAAAGATATAACGCATGCTAATTCGCATGCAATTCTGATCGTACCACTCATTAAAGAACTCATTTTGGTCAAGCTTCAGCTCTTTCTGCAAGGCAGATTTTACGATTCGGTTCCTCATTCCATAATCGAATCAAGTTGTTAATCCATCTTCTCGACTAAGGAACTATATTGATTGAGGCGGCGGCACTCGAAAAATTAACCCACGTATTTGCTTTTAATTGATAAAAAAAGAAATTATTAGATACCCTCAAAAGTGCCCCCTTTTTTCACTTTCAAAGCCTCTAACTATCGTAATCAACTCCAAAGAGAGAACTTTAAAAAAAGT
>CALHTA010000325.1 GCA_938038645.1 uncultured Thiotrichaceae bacterium | reverse complement strand
AGAAGGCGTTGATATAAAGCCTGAAAATCAGACAATGGCTTCTATTACATTCCAGAATTACTTCCGTCTTTATGACAAGCTTTCAGGTATGACAGGTACTGCTGATACTGAAGCGTTTGAGTTGCAGCAGATTTATGATCTTGAGGTTGTGGTCATACCGACCAATATGCCGGCCATTCGTAAAGACGAGAACGACTTGGTGTATATGTCCGAGCCTGAAAAATATGATGCAATCGTGGAAGATATTCATGAAGCTCAAAAAAGGCAGCAGCCAGTGCTCGTTGGTACGGCCTCTATTGACACGTCCGAGATTCTTTCAAAGCTCTTAACAGAAGCCAAGATCAAACATGAAGTGTTGAACGCTAAACAACATGAGCGTGAAGCCAATATTATTGAGAACGCAGGGCGGCCTGGTGCGGTCACTATTGCGACTAACATGGCCGGTCGCGGAACCGATATTGTATTAGGTGGCTCTTTAGACGCCGCGTTGAGTCTGCTAGACAATGAGGAAGCAAAAGCGGCAGAAAAAGCGGATTGGCAAAAACGTCATGAAGTCGTTGTTGCGGCTGGTGGATTGCACATCATCGGTACAGAGCGACATGAATCACGACGTGTTGACAATCAGTCACGTGGTCGCTCTGGACGTCAGGGTGACCCTGGTTCATCGCGTTTCTTCTTGTCACTGGAAGATAATCTAATGCGGATTTTCGCCTCTGAGCGAGTCAAAGGCATCATGCAGAAGCTAGGCATGGAAAAAGGCCAAGCTATTGAAGCGAAGATTGTTTCTAAGTCGATTGAAAACGCACAGCGTAAAGTTGAAGGGCATAACTACGACATTCGTAAGAACCTACTTGAATATGATGACGTTGCAAATGATCAACGTAAAGTTGTTTATCAGCAGCGTTCAGAACTGTTGGAAGGCGAGGATGTTCAAGAGTCTGTCGAATCGATTCGTTATGATGTGGTAGATAGCATCATTAACCGCTATGTACCGCCGCAAAGTCTGGATGAGCAATGGGATATCCCAGGCCTAACCGCTTCATTGGAAGAAGAGTTTGGCATCGTGTTGGAAATCCAAAGCTGGTTAGACAATGACGACAAGTTATTTGAAGAGCCACTGCGTGAGCGAATTCAAACTGAAGTTGATAAAACTTTAAAGACAAAAGAGTCGCTCATTGGTGCAGAGAATATGCGTAAGCTTGAACGTGATGTCATGCTGCATGTTTTGGATGAGGAGTGGAAAGAGCACTTGGCCTCTATGGATTACCTTCGCCAAAGCGTCGGTTTACGCGGGTATGCTCAGAAAAACCCTAAACAGGAATACAAGCGCGAAGCGTTTGAGATGTTTGAAGATTTATTGGATCGCATCAAGCTAAAAGTGGTTAGCTTCCTAATGAAAATTCAAATTACTCAAGAGTCTCCTGAAGAAATTGCGCCACCAGAACCAAGTGATACGCCTATGGAGTACTCTCATGCAAAGGCGTCAAATATCTTAGGTGATGATTCCTCTCAGAACGCTGCGGGCAATACAGATAGAACTTACCAACGTATTGGTGAAAAAGTAGGGCGAAATGACCCTTGCCCTTGTGGTTCAGGAAAGAAATTTAAGCAGTGTCACGGACAATTGAAATAAAGTAAAAACATAAAAAAGGAAAGTCGCTATGGCTGTAAATTACACGCCTGTCAGTCAAGTGCTGTCAGTGGAGGGCGTTCGTTTATCAGCCGTTGCGGCTGGAATTCGTTACAAAGATCGTGAAGATCTGCTCTTAATAGAAATTGCCGAAGGTAGCAGCGTAGCAGGAGTTTTCACGCAAAACCGCTTTTGCGCCGCTCCTGTCTTGCTTTGCCGAGAACATTTGACACGACACACTCCACGTTTTCTGGTAATCAACTCTGGGAATGCCAATGCCGGTACGGGTGAGCGTGGCTTAGCCAGTGCGCGCGAAATTTGTCAGTCATTAGCTGATTTGACCGGTCTTTCTCCTGAACAAATCCTACCATTCTCAACCGGTGTGATTGGCGAGCAACTGCCTGTAGCACCATTTAAAGATTCATTTCCATCGGCAATAGCAAATTTAGCCCAAGATAACTGGTCTGCAGCTGCACGTGCCATTATGACAACGGACACGTTGCCTAAAGCGATTAGCAAGAAACTCACTCTGGGCGGAAAAGAAATCACCCTCACTGGCATCGCTAAAGGCGCTGGCATGATCGAGCCAAATATGGCGACAATGCTTGCGTATGTAGCTACTGATGCATTGATAGAGCAAGAGCTATTGCAGAGTATGTTGAAGCGATCTGCTGATTTATCGTTTAATTCCATAACGGTGGATGGCGATACATCAACCAATGACGCATTGGTGTTAATTGCTACGGGCAAAGCTGGTGTGCTTGTAAAAGACGGTGATATAGAGCTTTTTCAACAGACTTTAAACGAACTTTGTCACTACCTAGCACAAGCCATTATCAGGGATGCTGAGGGAGCAACGAAATTTGTGACGCTGAGCGTAGAGTCAGCTCCAGACCTTGAAACAGCAAGAGCCATTGCATTCACTGTGGCTCGTTCACCGCTAGTTAAAACGGCCTTATTTGCTAGTGATCCAAACTGGGGTCGCATTTTAGCTGCCATTGGTCGGAGTCCGGTGAAGCGTTTGGATATCTCAAAGCTATCATTATGGTTAGGGGATACACATCTGATTCAAGCAGGTGAGCCTGTAGAAACTTATACTGAGCAAGCAGGTCAATTAGAAATGGACAAGCAAGAAATCACCATTCGAATTGAGCTCAATGATGGCGATGCTGCGACGGCGGTATGGACATCTGATCTTTCCCACGATTATGTAACTATTAATGCTGAGTATAGAAGCTAATGAATTTATTAAAATATTGCTTAGGGGTGCTGACATTACTTCCCTTGTTATCAACCCCTATGGTTCAAGCTGGAAATCCAAATTGTGAACAAATACGTGCGACCTATCAGTGTCCGGCTGAGAAGAAGAAAATCACCCTAAGCTTTGACGACGGTGTTGCCGATGTCACGCCTAAAGTACTTGACGTTTTGAAACGTGAGAAGATTAAAGCTACATTTTTCATATTAGCTAATAAAGTCGACTGTGGCATTTATACTAAAAGTTGCCAGCAAAATGGGCCTAACAGCGCACAATGCCAATCATTGAACCTTTGTAAGCAAAGGCTCAACACGTTAGCCCGTATAAAGCGTGAAGGTCATACGATTGGTTCACATAGCTATCACCATGATCGACACTCTGAGCTACCTGCCGATCGACTGCAGTGGACGATACAGAAATCCAAGTTGATTCTTTCAAAATATCTCACAACCGAGCCACCTGTATTTCGTTTGCCTTATGGTGATGGCTGGTTTAACCAAAAAGCAAGACCTCAAGCGATGGCGGCACTTAAGCGCAATGGGTTTGAGCATATCGGGTGGGAAATGACCGCTTACGATTGGAATGTAGACTATCAAAATGGCGATAAAATTTTAGATAACGTAATGAATCAGATGTGCTCAGGAAAAGGGCGTCAAGGTGTGGTCTTGTTTCACGATGGAGATTTTGAAAAAGAACACACCGGTAGACCATTTACCGCAAATAACCTTGCTCGCTGGATTCCAATGCTTCGTTGCGCTGCTGACTTTGTGCCTTTAACTCATTTCAAGAAAAACTTGCGAGTAAAATAAGTGCTTATTGAAGACGATCAAGCGATGCTGCCAATAGAAGTTGTAGCGGCAGTTATT
>CALHTA010000324.1 GCA_938038645.1 uncultured Thiotrichaceae bacterium | reverse complement strand
TTCTTAATTATGACCATAAAATCAACTATTGAAAGCAAGCTCGAACAAAGCTTCTCCCCTGAGTTTCTTGAAGTTGTAAATGAAAGCTTTATGCACAACGTTCCCGAAGGATCAGAGTCACATTTCAAAGTGACTGTCGTTTCAAATGAATTTACTGATAAGCGGCTTATTGCACGCCACCGCCTGATAAATCAAACCTTATCAGAAGAGCTAAACAGTATTCATGCATTGGCTATACACACCCTCACTCCTGATGAGTATTTTGCTAAAGCAGGTAAGGTTGCAGACTCTCCAGAATGCTTAGGCGGCAGTAAATCAAAATAAGATTGTATTATTTTATTGGGCAAGTAATTTGGATTAAGGCATAATTCCGCCCCTTTTCTCCAGTCAAAATAAATATTATGTGGTTTAAAAATCTCTACCTATACGAATTCGAAAAAGAGTTTGATCAAGATGCTGACTCTCTCCATGAAGCTTTAAGTAAAAAGCCATTTACTGAGTGCTCAGCGACACAACGCGAGAGCATGGGATGGGTACCACCTTTGGGGAAAAACTCGGAAGCTTACAGCCATGCCGCGAATAATTTTATTTTGCTGACGATGGCCCGCCAAGAACGATTACTCCCTGCTTCTGTGGTTAGAGAAGCGCTACAGGAACGCGTCGCTGACTTGCAAGAGCGGGAAAACCGCAAAGTAGGTTCAAAAGAGAAAAAAGAGCTAGCCGAAAGAATTGAAGATGAGCTTCTGCCAAGAGCCTTCACACGCACCCAAAAGCTTGATGCGTGGATTGATATAAAAGGTGGATGGTTAGTTATCAATACCCCGTCAGCTGCGAAGGCGGAAACTTTTGCCACGCTATTACGCAAAACAATTGGAAGTTTACCTGCGGTTCCGCCCAAGACGGAAGCAGTGAGCCCCATCCTTACCGAATGGCTTTCAAACTACAAACTTCCTGAGCCTTTTGAAATTGGTGATGAGTGTGAAATGAAAAGCAGCGGTGATGATGCTGGCATTGTCGCCTTTAGAAAACATGAACTAGGTACCGATGAAGTTAAGAGCAATATAGAAACGGGCAAAACAGTATCCAAGCTTGCACTCGTTTGGGATAGAAAAATCAGCTTTGTGGTCAGTGAAGACCTAGTTATCAAGAAATTGAAGTTTTTGGATGTGCTTGAAGAGAAAATGAATGAGGAAGATCCTCAATCTCATGAAGAACGCGTGGATATTGAATTCACTCTAATGACTGGGGAAGTTTCGAAGCTAATCCCTGATCTAAATAAACAGTTTAATAAGTAACTTTATCTAGACGCAAAAAAGCCGGGTTATTACACCCGGCTTTTTTGTATCTATATAACTCACTTTATAAATTTAAACTAAATCGCTTTGGTAAGTTCAAATTTAAGCAGACACTTGAGCCTTCTCAGGCTCTATTCCAAGCTTAGCAAACAATTGCTGATCTTGACTTTCTTCAGGGTTATCAGTGGTTAGAAGACGATCACCATAAAACATCGAATTAGCACCTGCAAAAAAGCACAATGCCTGAGTTTGCTCATTCATATCAGTTCTTCCGGCAGATAGTCGTACATATGACTTGGGCATTAAAATTCGGGCTACTGCGACCGTGCGAATAAACTCAAAGGCATCTAACTTATCAATACCATCTAGCGGAGTGCCTTTAACCTGAACAAGGTCGTTAATCGGAACAGATCCGGGGTGCTCTGGCAAGTTGGCTAATTGCTGCAGCAAGCGAGCTCTATCGCGACGAGTCTCACCCATCCCAAGTATGCCACCAGAACAGACATTTATTCCCGCATCACGAACATGAGAAAGCGTATCGATACGATCTTGGTAAGTCCTAGTGGTAATGACACTGCCATAAAATTCAGGCGATGTATCAAGATTATGGTTGTAGTAATCCAATCCTGCATCTTTTAAACGGCTAGCTTGTTCTTGTTTCAACATCCCGAGCGTTACACATGTTTCCATTCCCATGGCTTTGACTTCAGTCACCATATCGATGACTTTATCTAAACTCTTATCCGTTGGGTTACGCCAAGCAGCTCCCATGCAGAAACGGGTAGCTCCATTAGCTTTTGCTTCAGCGGCTGCGCTTTTTACAGCTTCGAGTTCAAGTAAACGCTCACGCTCTAAACCCGTGTCGTTGATTGAACTTTGAGAACAGTATGAGCAATCCTCAGGACAAGCACCTGTTTTTATACTAAGAAGTGTACTTATCTGTACTTCATTAACTTTAAAATTATCACGATGCAATTGGTGCGCTCGAAATACTAAATCGTTAAATGGAAGACTAAACAAAGCCTCTACTTCATCAATTGACCAATCGGTACGTAGCTCACTCATGCTTTTCCCTCAAAAAAAGTAATGTATAAATATTAAAGTGAAACAATAATAGTAACAATATTAGGCGCTTAATATGGTCACGTGTTCGCAATAAACAATAGCCATAATCAGCTATGCTAAACCTAAAAAACAGGCATAAAAAAAGCCGAGATTATACTCGGCTTTTTTAACAAACGTTCAGCTATTTAAGCAGCGTCAACTTCTGGTCTATCAACGAACTCGATATAAGCCATAGGAGCATTATCACCCGCTCTAAATCCACACTTGATGATACGCAAGTAACCACCTGGGCGAGAAGCGTAACGCGGACCTAACTCGTTGAACAATATTCCAACGGTAGCGTCATCACGTAATCTTGCAAAAACAGTTCTACGGTTGTGTACAGAATCAGTTTTTGAACGAGTTACTAACGGCTCAACAACTCTACGTAGCTCTTTCGCTTTAGCAACTGTCGTCTTAATGCCACCATTAAGAATTACTGCATTTGAAAGACTCTGCAAAGTCGCCTTACGGTGACTACTATTACGGCTTAACTGACGGCCTATTTTACGATGACGCATTTTCTACATCCTTACTAAATACTGAACTAAGCCAAGAGGCAATTATTTATCGATAGTTGATGGCGGCCAATTTTCAAGCCGTGCACCTAACGTTAAACCGTGAGATGCAAGCACATCCTTAATTTCAGTTAATGATTTCTTACCCAAGTTAGGCGTCTTCAATAACTCATTTTCTGTTTTCTGTACAAGATCACCAATGTAGTA
>CALHTA010000323.1 GCA_938038645.1 uncultured Thiotrichaceae bacterium | reverse complement strand
AGGCAGAATCGAACTGCCGACACGCGGATTTTCAATCCGCTGCTCTACCAACTGAGCTATTCGGCCATGAAAGAGGCGCTATTAAACCGTTTTACCTAATCACTGTCAACAAGCAAGTTGGCTTTTTTTAATCTGAAATTCATTATTATCAAAGCAGCCGCATAAGCACTTAAGAAACCTCAAAATTTACGGTAAGCTACGCTTCTGAACTAACCATGCGGACAAACATGTTTCAGATTGCCCTTTACGAGCCCGAAATTCCACCCAACACTGGTAACATTATCCGTCTTTGTGCAAACACAGGCTGCAAGTTACACCTTATCCATCCATTGGGTTTTAGCATGGAAACCAAACAGCTACGCCGCGCAGGCCTAGACTATCGTGACCTGATGAATGTGGTGGAACATGAATCCTGGGATCACTTTGCCGACACTCATAAAGACAGTAGAATTTTGGCATTCAGCACCAAAGCGAAAGGCTTCTATACTGATATCAGCTATGAAGATAATGACATTCTGTTATTTGGCCCAGAAACACGGGGCTTACCAGAAACACTATTAAATGCTTTGCCTGAGAAACAGGTATTGAAAATGCCGATGCTTGCTTCTAGTCGCAGCTTAAATCTCTCAAATACTGTTGCGATTGCCGCTTATGAGGCATTACGTCAAACTAACTTTGCACAAATGCGGTAGTCTTGACCTATGCAATTAATTCGAGACATTTCTGGTGTTCAGCACCTTAAAGCAGGTTGCGTCGCCACCATCGGAAACTATGACGGACTACATTTAGGCCATCAAGTCATCTTGCGCCAATTAGAATCAGAAGCGGTTAAATATAATCTGCCAAAGGTTGTCATTAGCTTTGAGCCCCTTCCATCTGAGTTTTTCACCGGCGATAAGGCACAGCGTGTCTATCCGTTTAGGGACAAAGCTAGGCTGCTTGAAGCCATGGGCATCGACTATTTTCTTTGTTTGCGTTTTGATCAAGCGATGGCGACTATGCCACCTGCAGACTTTGTTGAACGGATCTTGTTTCAAGCGATGAATGTGAAATCCCTTATGGTCGGTGATGACTTTTGTTTTGGCAAAGACCGAAAAGGCGACTTTAACTTATTACAAAGCATGGGCAACGCACAGGGCATGCAGGTTCACAAAACCGATACTTACAACGATGATTCTGGACGCATCAGCAGTACACGTATCCGTCAGCACCTAGCCAAAGGTGATTTAGACGGCGCCAAACAATTATTAGGCAAGCCATTTTGCTTGAGTGGACGTATTCGCCACGGGGACAAACGCGGTCGCACGATCGGCTTTCCTACGGCAAATTTGCGTATTCAGGATAATATTGCCGCAGCGAATGGCGTGTATGCGGTTAAGGTGAATGGGCTTGGCAAAGCCACGCTAAATGGAGTGGCCAACTTGGGCAATCGGCCCACGGTGGATGGCACTGAGACACGGCTAGAAGTGAACATTTTTGACTTTGACGAATCAGTTTACGGTAAGCACATTATTGTTGAGCTTTGTGAATTTATTCGCCCTGAGAAAAAGTTTGAAGACTTCGCAGCGCTCACTGCACAGATACACAAAGATGCCATTCGTGCCGCTGAGTTGTTACAATCTGTCCAAAGATCATAAATATTAGGATAATAAAACAGACACTTGCTATCATTGCCCCTGAACAAGTGTAAAGATTCAGTAAATCCATTGGCAAATAAAGAAAACGGCTTTAAGGTCGACAACGTCAAATGCGGTTAAAAATAGGGTTCGATATCGAATGAGAAGATACCAAAAAGTCAGAGTATTAATCCAAAGCTGTATAGCTGCATTACTCATGCAGTCTGCACAGGCAGAAGATTTATTTACTGTGTATCAGCATGCTAAAGAAAGTGATCCACAGATAAGCGCTGCTGAAGCCGGATACCTAGCGACACTTGAAAAGGGGCCACAAGCGCTTGCTGACAGCAGAGCCAAACTGACACTCAGCGGTAGTGCGAGTTATCGCGGGGCTCGAAACTGGAGTGAATCCAGCAATAACAACACTTCAACAGTAAGTGGTAGTTACTCTTTAAACCTAAGCAAACCGCTATACCGCCCACAAATTAAAGAAGCCATCATTCAAGCGAATATTCTGATCGCTCAATCTGAAGAATCGTTACTGGCTGAACAACAAAACCTAATTTTACGAGTTGCCGAGGCCTATTTCGGTTACTTGCAAGCTCGCGATGCAGCTGATTTATCTCGCGCAGAAGCGAATGCTATTAGCCGTCAAAACAAACAGATCGTTGCTTATTTTGAAGCAGGTCGCTCAGCGATTACCGATGTTAAAGAATCCCAAGCTAGAGATGCTGAGGCTAAAGCTAATGTTGTCGTGGCTGATCAAAATATTGAGCTAGCGCTTGAGAAAATCTTTAGCCTGACGGGGCGAGATTACAAAGTGCTTAGAGGAGCATCGCAACAAACCCCTCTAGTGGTACCACAGCCAGATAACATCACGGCTTGGGCGAATGAAGCCGCTAACCGAAATAAAAATGTTATTTCCGCTCAATATAGCGTTGATATCGCACAAAAATCAGTCGATATCGCCAGAGCGGGGAAAAAGCCAACCGTAGACTTATTTGCTAGTCACGGAACCAGTGCTTCTCGAGCTAAAATGGGCGTCGATGCACAATCAGTTGATGCTGCACTTGGCGTACAGTTCAACATGACACTTTATGACGCCGGCAAAGCTGATTCTGCAATTCGCGAAGCGCGCTACAACTTTCATAGAGCAATTCAACAGGTCGAGGTACAGCGTCGTGCCGCCGTTCAGCAAACACGTAGCTACTACCTCAATATTAAAACAGGGTTAACACAGATCGCTGCGTTACAACGCTCACTTCAGTCTAGCCAAACAGCTGCTAAAGCAACGCAAGAAGGGTTTCAGGCTGGCACAAGAACGGCCGTTGATGTGATACTTTCGCTACGTGAAACCTATCGCTCACAACGCAATTATGCATCTGCTAGATACGACTTTTTACTTAACACAATCCGTTTAAAGCAAGCAGCCGGTACTTTAAGTGAGAGAGATTTACAGACCTTATCCAGAATCTTGAATAAGTCTCGAACGACTCGTCAAACACCTATTAAAAAATAACAAAGTAAACACATGCTAACTATTAAACGCCATAAAACAGTTCCTGTATTCATTAATGATGTCGTTGTTGGTGGTGACGCTCCGGTAGTCGTGCAATCGATGACCAATACAGACACAGCAGATGTGGTTAGGACCGTTAAACAAGTTGCGGAGCTGGCAAAAGCAGGCTCTGAACTAGTAAGAATTACCGTTAATAATATCGAATCTGCTGAAGCCGTCCCTGAAATTAGGGAACGCCTAGACAAAATTGGTTGCAACGTTCCTTTGGTTGGTGATTTTCATTTCAACGGGCATAAACTGTTAACCGCCGTTCCAGCCTGTGCTGAAGCATTGGGTAAGTTTCGCATTAATCCGGGCAACGTGGGCCGTGGCCGCAAGCGTGACGAACAGTTTGAAAGCATGATTGAGTTTGCGTGTCGTTATGACAAAGCAGTCCGCATAGGTGTTAACTGGGGTTCATTAGATCAAGAACTCCTAGCACGCATGCTTGATGAGAATGCAGCCTTAAGTAAGCCTCGTGATCTCATGGCCGTTCAACATGACGCACTGATTGAATCCGCGCTTGGTAGTGCCCGTAAAGCTGAAGAGTTTGGTTTAGCGCACGATAAAATTATTATTTCTTGCAAGCTAAGTGGCGTTCAAGGACTGATACACACTTATAGAGACTTAGCTTCGCAATGTGACTACCCTTTGCATTTGGGCTTAACTGAAGCGGGCATGGGCAGCAAAGGCATCGTGGCTTCTAC
>CALHTA010000322.1 GCA_938038645.1 uncultured Thiotrichaceae bacterium | reverse complement strand
AGAAATACGCGAGTCGCCCGTTTTCTCGTTGTAACCAAACGGTAGGCCGCGCGCGTCCGACCCTTCAAACTTTCCAGTAAAATAATCAATCAGGAAGCTGCGATGTGCATGAGGGTCATAACCCGCCTCTAAAATGTCGTTGTCATTATACCCAAGGCCAATATCGTCATGACAGCGCACATAGTTTAGCCAAGTCGTTGTTTGTTTGGGTTTAACCGGCAGGTTTTTCAAACTTTGGTTCAGTAAGCGAGTGTTTTTAGTTGCTACGGAGTCCCAAAGCAATGCCATAAAGGTGGCGTTATAAGCGATTTCACACTCTTTATCGGCAACGTCATTACCACCAAAGTAACGAATGATTTCTTGTGGCGCTACGATTGCCTCGGCAATAAACAAAACGCCAGGCGCGGTAACCTGACAACAGTCTTTAAGCATCTGAAGTAGCAAGTGGGCTTCTTCTTCATTTTGGCTATCGGTACCAATTTTCTTCCACAAAAAAGCAACGGCGTCTAAGCGCAGAATGTCCGCGCCTTGGTTGGCCCAGAACAAAATCACATTCACTATTTCAGTAAAAACTGCTGGGTTCGTATAGTTAAGATCCCATTGGTAAGTATTGAAAACGGTCATAACCCACTTTTGCATGGGTTCGTTCCAAGTGAAATTACCCGGTGCATGCTCAGGAAAGATCTCCGGTAGGCTCTGCTCGAAAGCATCTGGAGTTTCACGGGTATCGAATGTGTAGTAGTAATCTTGGTATGTTGTGTCGCCTTGTTTCGCTTTCTGTGCCCATTCATGCTCGTCTGAGGTGTGATTTAACACGACGTCCATTGTGAGTAATGCTTCCTGTTGGTGAAGCGCTTGGGCTACCTCTCTTAATTCTTGCAGGGTGCCGAAGCGCTCATCAATCTCGCAGAAATCACTGACGGCATAACCGCCGTCACTGGCCTTTTTTGGGCACTCCATCATCGGCATGAGGTGCACGAGATTGACCCCTAGTTCCTGAAAGTAGCCGAGGCGGCTTTTTAGTCCTGTTAGATCTGTCGCAAAGCCATCTGTGTAAAGCGCCATTCCGACCCATTGTTGGTTTAAAAACCAGTTAGAGTCTTTTTCACGTATCAAATCACTTTGCTTGAATGATTCGTTGCGGGCGATGTATTGCGCAACCAAGACCGCTATCAATTTTTTCAACTGGCTCCGAAAATCAGGGCGATGGCCATAAAACTTGTGGAACAGTTGAAAAATCGAATAAAAGTTACCTCCCAAACGCGTGTGAAAGGGCTGAGGATCTGTCTTCAAAAAATCAGGATTTAGTTCAGTTAAGATCTCATTGAGCAAGGAATGGGATGTTTCTTCGTACATATTGGCACTTGATAAGGATAGATCGATAAATAGTATCAGGATAAGTAGAAATGAATAGAGAAGACGATTCTCAATTCGGCTTATAATGATATTTTCTCAGCATATTTATTGTGATGAGAGAATTACGGCGATATCGGGATGCTTAATACTAGTATTTAGGCTGACCCTGAAACTTTTATAGTGAAACTATTTTGTCAAGGAGAGGGATCTTATGAGTATGAAGTCAGAACGCTTAGCACAACAGACAATGGCCTTTGTTCTAGCCGGTGGCCGCGGTAGTCGTTTGCATGATCTAACCGAAACACGCGTAAAGCCCGCTGTTTTCTTTGGCGGAAAATGTCGAATTATAGATTTTACCCTATCCAACGCAGTGAACTCAGGCATCAAACACATCGGGGTTGCAACTCAGTATAAAGCTCACAGTCTGATTCGCCACTTACAACGTGGTTGGAGCTTCTTCCGAGCGGAGCGCAACGAGTCACTGGATATTCTTCCTGCTTCTCAACGTATTACTGAAGATGCTTGGTACAAAGGCACAGCGGACGCAGTGCGTCAGAACATTGATATTATTGAAGGCTACGGGCCAGAGTACGTTTTGGTACTCGCGGGGGACCATGTTTATAAGCAGGATTATTCACTGCTAATTCAGCAGCATGTTGAGCAAGGTGCTGATGTGACGGTTGGTTGCGTCGAAGTGCCCCGCGCTGAAGCCAGTGGCTTTGGTGTGATGCATGTTGATGAGAATGACAAAATTTTAGATTTCATCGAAAAGCCAGCGGATCCACCAGCGATGCCTGGCCACCCAGATCTTGCGTTAGCAAGCATGGGGATTTATGTTTTCAATACTAAACTGCTGGTTGAGCTGTTACTTGACGATGCGAAGAATCCTGACTCTAGTCATGACTTTGGTAAAGACCTGATTCCAAAACTGGTTGCAGGCGGTAAAGCCGTGGCGCATCCATTTAGTCGTTCATGTGTGCGTGCTGATATGGAAGAGGAGCCTTACTGGCGCGATGTAGGAACAGTTGATTCTTATTGGCAGGCGAATATTGATTTAACGGACTTCCTGCCTAAGTTGGATATCTATGATAACTCGTGGCCGATTTGGACTTATTCTGAGTTAACGCCACCGGCTAAGTTTATCCATAACGAAGAAGGTCGACGCGGTAATGCCATCTCTTCTATGGTGTCGGGTGGTTGTATTATTTCTGGTTCACAGCTTGAGCATTGCCTGTTGTTCACGGGGGTTAAAACTCATTCGTATTCAACGCTAGAAGGTGTGGTTGCTATGCCCTATGCCGTTGTTGGTCGTCATGCCCAACTTAAAAATGTGGTTATTGACCGAGGCGCCGTGATCCCAGA
>CALHTA010000321.1 GCA_938038645.1 uncultured Thiotrichaceae bacterium | reverse complement strand
TCAAAGTTATTTCCTTTACACCTTAGGTCAAGAGCAACTGAAGCGAACATTATTTCCTGTTGGTGAGTTAGAAAAAAGCAAAGTACGAGACTATGCTGAGAAAGCCGATTTAGCGACTGCTAAAAAGAAAGACAGTACCGGAATCTGCTTTATTGGTGAGCGTAAGTTTCGTGACTTCTTGCAAAAGTTCTTACCGGCGCAGCCCGGTGAAATCATCTCATCTAGTGGCGAGGTTATCGGGAAACACCAAGGCTTGATGTATTACACACTGGGTCAAAGACAGGGCTTAGGCATTGGTGGTTTAAAAGACACGTCTGATGATCCTTGGTTCGTTGTCGGTAAAGATCTCGACAAAAACCAACTCATTGCAGGACAAGGGCATAATCACCCCCTACTCTTGAATAAGCAATTAGTGGCCTCACAATTAGACTGGGTAGCGGGACAAGCGCCAGCGGATCGCTTTGAAGCAAAGGCCAAAATTCGCTACCGCCAGACTGAACAAAATTGCACTGTTTCACGACTAGATAATGAGCAATGGATCGTTTGTTTCGAAGCGTTACAACGAGCGATTGCGCCAGGACAATCCGTTGTTTTTTATCAAGACGATGTTTGCCTTGGCGGCGGAATCATTGATTCAATGCAAAAAGACTGTAAATAAGCTAGTCTATAACTTAACCAAACTGAGCAGAAATAACGACTTTGGAAAATTCTACCCGCAACCGCACCATCGCATTAGCAGCATTATTTCAATGTATCGATAATGTTATTAAATTAGCTAACGAAGGCACTTGTGACGCTGACGATTTTGAGTCTTGCGTCAACAGCATTCTTATTGACGATGCTCTGAGTGCAGAAGCACTTTATGGTGGACTACCAAAACTAAATTCTGGACTCAACTCTTTGATGTATCAATTAGGGAGTGGCGGTAGAGACCCGAACGGACAAGCTAAACAGCTTGATGCGACACAGTACTCAATCAACGTATTGGCCTTACAAAAAAAGCTTTCAAATAACCCCGATACGTTTAAAAAGTTGTTAGATGGAATAACAGACGCACAAAAGCAGCTAGAGTTTTTCCCTGCAACGCACAGTAACATGGTGGCTCGCTTAGCTGAGCTCTACGCCAATACAATTAGCACACTCGGCCCACGGATAATGATTAGGGGTGATCAAAACCACCTGACTAATACCGAAAATGCAGCCAAAATGCGCACGCTATTATTAGCGGGTATTCGCGCAGCGTTATTATGGGATCAAGCCGGTGGAACTCGCTGGAAATTACTGTTTGAACGCGGAAAAATGCAGCGCGAAGCAGAAGCTTTACTCAAGCGAATCTAATGTTAGGCAGAGGTTCTTTGTCGCAGCATCTGCATTTCACGCGCTTCACGCTGACGTTGTTTACGTTCAACTTCGTCTTTCATGCGTTTCAGCCTTGCTAATTCCTGCTGTTCTTTTTCTGATTGTGGGGGTTGGCTCGGTGAGACATAGGCTTGTACTGTTTTAAGCAAGTTTTTGAAATGCACATCTTCTTTGTCACCGATCTTCCAATCCTTAAGATCGGTTAGTTCCAATGCTTTATACGCCTCTGGGATGTTACAGTCTTTAACTTTAACTGAAGCAAGCGCATTTCTAGCTTTTGCTTGCTCACAGTCAACTAACACCCAATGATCATCAACCGCGGTATCTGACCAAATCACTAGCGAAAAACCAGCTTGTGTCAGTGCTAATTGGCTTTCATTTCTGAAGTCTGCGCCAGGAATAACCGCATGGTCCCACCAGACTGAATAACCCTCTGACTCAAAGCTTTCGACTAGCTTTGATACCCAATAACGTTCACGAATACTATAGGTGATATAGAGATCAGTCATGACGCCTGCCTTTATAGTTATTAATTATAAGACTTATGATAACGACATCAATTTTGAATATTCATACCTTTAGACGAGCGGTTGTTTCTAAACTAAAACGAGTTTTTATTTTAAGAATAATGGTAAACCCGCAACCACTAACACAACCTTATCTGCCAACGCGGCAATATCTTGATGTAAACGCCCAGCGGTATCGACATAGTCACGTGTTAACTCACCCATGGGTATGATTCCCATACCTACTTCGTTACTAACAAAAATAACATCACCTCCAATGCTATCGAGCTCTGAGAAAAAGCTTTGCATCTCTCGCTCTAATGCGGCTTTTGGCTCTTCTTCACACAGCAGATTAGTCACCCACATGGTCAAACAATCTACCAAGACGGTATTCCCTTGTTTTGAGTGGTGCTTTAAGACACCACCAAGCGCTAGAGGGCTTTCAACAGTTAGCCAATCACTAGGACGAGTCTGTTGATGTAAGTCGACGCGCTTTTGAATTGCATCGTCTCGAATTTGAGCAGTTGCAACATAGACAACGTTTTGGCTCGTTTGAGCCGCTAAGTTTTCGGCGTAACCACTTTTACCCGAGCGGGCTCCCCCTAGTACCAAAGTAATCGACATCGCTAACTCTCAAATGAGTGATGGGTGTATTTTTAAGTACAATTCAATGCGGAATTATAATATCAGTTTCATACAACATACCGCACATTAGTTTATTCATATGAGCATTGATTCTAGACAGGCTGATTCTTAACTTATTTACTGATCCATGCTAAGCAAAACCGAATATACAGCCTAAAAATACATAAGATTATAATAAAGTCGCTGCAAAGCTTTGATTTAACACGCTTACTCCTATAAGATATTATCCTTAAGTGTGCAGTAACTTACTAAATTAACTGTTAAAGGTGTTACTGCAAATTGTTTTTTAAACAGGTTTAAGCCTAATCAAAATATAAAATCAGGGAAGGAAAGCGTTATGAAGGTATTAAGTCGACTGCAACAGGTAGCTACAATTTCTACTGCCGCTCTATTCATTAGTTTAGCGACAATTAGCACGGCAACTGCCGCTGAGCGTTACATTGTTTCTGGTGTTGCTAGCTGGGATACTTTGAATATTCGTTCACAGCCAAGCGCTAGAAGTGCCATTATTGGAGAAATTCCTGCCAATGGAAAGAACGTCAATAGCAGTGGTCAAGAACGCCAAAACGGTAGAACTACTTGGATTCGTGTGACACACAACGGCGTGACGGGTTGGGTTAGTAAACGCTACCTTGCAACAGATTATACTTTTAACAACAACGCGACCAGCTCTGCAGTAACCAGTGCAACTAGTTACATACCTCAGCCTGCTACTGTCTCGCCTACTGTTAGAACTGGCAGTATTTATGATGCGGGTGCGACTACTGCGACACGTAGTGTTTATGTTGGTCCTGGCGCTGCAGTAACCACGCCTAAGCGTCAAGTTCAGTTCAATACAAACACCACACAGCAAGTGAACACGGGTAATACTCATTCACACCCTGCTAATCGTTGCACACGCTCAATCGCTCACACCCATGCGGGTCCTGCGGGCCATTCACACAAATATAGCTGCCAAGGCCAGGCGACACAAAACCAGCAGCAGATGGTAGCGGTACAGCAGACAGTCGTGGATAACAATTCTCATACGCATCCACGCAACCAGTACAGCAATGCGATTACACATTCACATGCTAGCAACAACCGTCAGCACAGTCATAACTATGGTGGTCAAAGACAGCAGCAAAATGTTCAGGTTCGTGCCGCTCAGCCAACGGGCAACACACATACACATCCTCGTAACCAGTTTAGCAACGCAGTGACTCACACCCACGCTAGCAATAACAGCCAGCACAGCCATAATTATGGTGGTCAGAGACAGCAGCAAACGGTACAGGTTCGTGCTGCACAGCCTGCGGGTAACTCGCACACGCATCCACGTAATCAGTTCAGCAATGCTGTTACTCACAACCATGCTAGCAATGACGTAAACCATAGACACAACTATGGCCAAAACGGCGCGACTAATCAGACTCGCCAAGTCACCGTAAATGCGGGTTCTCAGGTAACTCACATCCACCCTGAAACTCAGTACAATGCTAGAACGACTCATACTCATCCAGGCGGTTCAGGTGTTCATCTTCATGACTTCCTACTTCCACCTGCTCAAAGAGCTGGTGCAGCACAGCAACAAGCGACTCAGAGTCGTGATGTAAATGCTCACACACACCCTAAGAATCAGTTCACAAATTCGGTTACACACACCCATGCAAACGGCGTCAATAACCATAGTCATTCTTACGGTAGGTAATAACTAAACACGCGATGGAATTTTCATTCCATCGCTGTTTCGGAAACGTTGGTCGATAGTTGCGCGGTCTGAAGCTTGTTGAAAGGTATTATCAAAACATCAATCAAGATGCCCCCGTAAGTTCGACCTGATACAGCCCCGGAACATGGAAATGTTCCGGGGCTTTGTTTTTCATTGATAAGGATTGTTAATAGTGAAACAGATCAGCAAAGTTAGTAGTTTAATTTTTGTATTAGTCATGTCCGTTTTTGTAGGGCA
>CALHTA010000320.1 GCA_938038645.1 uncultured Thiotrichaceae bacterium | reverse complement strand
GTCAGCATAGGGTTCGCCTTGGTCTTCAAAATGTTTCAAAACGGCTGAGCATAAGTAAAGGTTAGCTAGAATATCGGCGAATCGCCCGGATAATCTTTCTCTTCTTTTAAGGCTGCCACCCAACGTCAGTAGAGCGTAATCTGTAAGTAATGCAAAACCTGCGCTAAGACGTGTAAGGCGTCGGTAATACTTGCGCGTCATCGGTGTGCCGGGTGATTCGAAAATAGCGTTGCTAAAGCCGAACCAAACGCTACGACTCAGATTGCTCATCACAAAACCAATATGAGAGAACAATGTCTTATCCAGTGCTTCAAGATCATCGTTTTCAGTCGCTCGTATTTCTTGTAATAGGTAGGGGTGGCAACGAATTGCCCCTTGGCCAAATACAATCAGGCTGCGGGTCAGTATGTTGGCACCTTCAACTGTAATGCCAATCGGTACAGCTTGGTACATTCTGCCAATAAAATTGTTAGGACCTAGGCAGATTCCGGAACCTCCTTGAATATCCATCGCATGATTAACAATCGTTCGCATGCGTTCGGTGAGTTGGTATTTTAAGAGTGCGGTCACAACTGCCGGTTTTTGTTCCTGGTCTATGGCGGTGGCGGTTAGGCGTCGCCCTGCGTCCATTATATAAGTAGTCGCAAAAATTTCGGCGAGCGGCTCCTCAATCCCTTCAAAGCGTCCTATGTGAGTGCCAAACTGTTTGCGAACACCTGCATAGGCACCTGTAACATGGGTCAGTGTCTTTGCGGCACCGGTTGCTAAAGCGGGTAGCGATATTCCACGCCCCTCACCAAGGCATTCAACTAGCATTTGCCACCCGTTACCTGCTTGCTCTGGGCCACCGATAATCCAATCGAGTGGTATAAAAACATCTTGCCCCCAGATGGGGCCATTTTGGAATGGAATGTTTAGTGGAAAGTGACGTTTACCAATGCTGATGCCATCGGTATCAGTTGGAATCAGAGCTAAGCTAATACCTATGTCAACGGTGTCACCTAGCAAATGATCTGGGTCTCGGAGTTGGAAAGCTAGGCCTAGTAAGGTGGCGACAGGGGCAAGGGTGATATAGCGTTTCTCCCAATTTAACCGAATGCCTAAAACATTCTGCTTGCCTTCAAAATCTTGTTTGCAAACAACACCAATGTCAGGAATCGCACTGGCGTCACTTCCAGCTTCTGGTCCCGTGAGAGCAAAGCAAGGAATCTCGTCACCTTTGGCTAGTCGTGGTAAATAGTAGTTTTTCTGATCATCGGTGCCATAGCGATGAAGTAACTCACCGGGGCCAAGAGAATTTGGCACCATGACAGTTACCGCAGCAGTCAGGCTGCGAGATGAAATCTTCATGACAATGTCAGAATGCGCAATCGCGGAAAACCCGAGCCCACCATATTCTGTAGGAATGATCATGCCGAAGAAGCCATCCTGTTTTAGCTGTTGCCAAACTTCCGGTGGTAAGTCGAGGTCCTCGTGAGTGATTTTCCAGTCATCAAGTTGTTGGCAAAGTGTCTCAACGGGGCCGTCGAGAAAAGCTTGTTCGACTAATGTAAGACTACTGCTAGAAATGTCCCGCAGATGAGGCCACTTCGGCTTTCCTGAAAATAATTCTGCATCCCACCAAACATTACCAGCCTCTAAAGCTTGCTGCTCTGTTTCAGAAATTTGGGGCAAATTTTTCTTCAACAGTTTCATCGCAGGTTTGCTGACT
The DNA here is from genome assembly GCA_938038645.1 of uncultured Thiotrichaceae bacterium. Classification (GTDB taxonomy): domain Bacteria; phylum Pseudomonadota; class Gammaproteobacteria; order Thiotrichales; family Thiotrichaceae; genus Leucothrix. Next base: position 8,395 of record CALHTA010000320.1, on the reverse strand, counting down.
AATGACTGTCGAAGTTTTGGAGTGTTGGATATGGCTATTACTGCTGTCGCAACAATTGCTAAAAGCCATATTCCACTTTGCCAGCTTTGAGTGATTAAAACCCCAATAAGCCAAGCAATAATAATGAGAGACCCTTTTTTTAGAGGAAGCCTCAAATAGCCGATGATGAGTATCAAAACAATAAAGCTGCATAGGGCGATAATGGGTGAGCTCATGCGATATCTCCAGATAGTGTTTTGTTTTTGCTTGTAACTGATGGGGTTAATGAGCTTCGTCTAGCAGCTGTTATTGGAATGTTGGGTGTATGCTCATCAGCTTCCTCCCAAGGTAAGTAAGAAGCACTGTTCGCTTCAGATAAATCTAGCTCAGGATATTTGACGATTTCAAAGTAGGGTGAATAGTCAAAATCCGCTGGAACGAATAGTCTGAAGTGACGTTTGTAGATTTTCTTTTGCTCCATATCGTCTGTAACGACAACGGGTAATATCGGGTAACTCACACTTTGAAAACAGCGAGCAATCATGCCGGAGCATACGACATGAGTTGGCTTTCCGGCATTGTGTTGGAAAAGGGAAGATCGCCAATGCCTTGGCAATATGCCGTATGGGAAGAAGAAACGTGCTAGGTCTAACAATTGGCGAATGTCATAAGCTAAGCCTAAATGTTCTGCTGCAAAGCAAATGACCTTCTTTTTATCAGCAGGCTTGATATAGGTAGGGCGGCAAACTCTAAGATTGTCCTGCATATAATCTTTCATTGGTCTCACGACAGTGCCATAGCCAAGCAGCGATTCAATAACTAATTGTTGATTGGGGTCACCGTTGTAAAACTTTCGCACGCGCGTTTTGGTGACAGGGTCTTTAATTTCAGACAGTCGGCCAACATAAAGTGCTGAATGTATCCAAGGAGATAAAGTAATGAGTTTTATGATTTCCCCAACACGCGTTCTGCCTTCAAATAACAGCACGTCTGCAGGTTGTAATGAAGCTAACAGCTTATCTTGGTTATTTATAGCGCTGAGATTTTGATTCGCTTCAGGAATTGCGATGAGCCAGGCAACAATGGAATCCCAAATTACGTTTTTTAGTCTTCTAAACAAGAGGAATACCTCATACTTTATGTTTATTATGAAAAGATCATAACTACTACTAATAACGCTTTCAATTATGCTTTGGATTCACGGTACCTATTGCTGCCTTGTCATGCGTGCTTCGACGGTGAGAAAAAGCCAAAAAAGCACTTGAGTCTCTGAAGTGATTAACCTAGAATACCGCGTTCTTTGAATTTGATTAGACCTTTGGTCTAAGCACACATTCAATACTACACAGAATTAGCTTCATTCCTGGAGAATTGACATGGGAACTTATAGTGCAAAGCCGTCAGAGGTTAAGCGCGAGTGGTTTGTCGTAGATGCTGAAGGTAAAGCGTTAGGTCGACTAGCTAGCGAAATTGCCTCACGTTTACGCGGCAAGCACAAGCCTATTTACACGCCACACATTGATACAGGCGACTACATTGTCGTTATCAATGCTGAGAAGGTTGCAGTAACGGGTAAGAAATTTACTGATAAGGTTTACTATAGACACACTGGCTATATTGGTAACCTAAAGTCAATCACCTTTGATAAGCTTCAGGCTCAGCGCCCAGAGCGAATCATTGAACTAGCGGTTAAAGGCATGTTGCCTAAAGGCCCACTAGGTCGTGACATGTATCGCAAACTTAAAGTATACGCAGGCCCAGAGCATAATCATCACGCTCAGAAGCCCGTTACTTTAGAAGTTTAAAACAAAATTAGTTTAGAGAATCGGATCAATGGCTGATACACAATATTACGGAACAGGTCGTCGAAAGTCTTCTTCAGCACGCGTCTTCATGAAGACTGGTGCAGGAAGCATTACTATCAATAAGTTGGCTATCGATGAGTATTTCGGTCGCGAAACATCTCGCATGGTTGTTCGCCAGCCGCTTGATGCTACTGACTCTGTTGAAAGCTTTGACATAAACGTCACTGTTAAAGGTGGTGGAGATAGTGGTCAAGCCGGCGCGATTCGTCTAGGTATCGCTAGAGCATTGTTAGAGTTTAACGAAGCTCACCGTGACACACTTAAGAAACACGGCTTCCTTACTCGCGATGCACGTAAAGTTGAGCGTAAGAAAGTTGGCCTACATAAAGCACGTAAGGCGACTCAGTTCTCGAAGCGTTAATCAGCTTTTACTGCTTACAGAAAGGCGACTGCATTGCAGTCGCCTTTTTTGTTGCTAATTTATTAACATTTTCGCCGTTCGTATGAACGTTGTTGCATTTAAACAACACTGAAGTTAGTATTAAAACGTGTCACCGTTAGGGTGTTTCGCAGTTCATAAGGGCAGTTGTGATGAAAAAAATAATAACTTCATGTGCATTATCATGTCTTGCTACGTTTCATGTAGCAGCGAACGCTAGCGACCTTTCAGATCTTGATTCAAGCCTTCAATTAAACAGTGGTTCTACCCTTGAGTTGCTCGGTGAGTATGACCTTGGTCATTCACTTAAAGGCAGATATCAAGTCGGTGGTTCAAAGTACAATTTCTTAGAGAGACCGGAAGCCGATTTATCCACCAGAAAGGCTTGGGTTGGTGTTGCTGGTGAGTTCGGTGAAGTACGTGCAGGCTATCATGACTCACTAGATGCCCTAGCTACGTCAGATGCAGATCAACATAAGGTTGAAGGTGCTTATGACTTGATAATGCGTGGCGATGAAAGTGTAAGACGGTCAATTACTTACATGCAAAAGTCAGGCTCTGTTGGCCTTGCAGCGCAATATGGTGCAGCAAGTGACGATGCCGAGGATGACTCGATGGGTTTGTTGTTAAACACCCAGCAAGGTCCCTATGAAGCTGCGATCGCTTATCAGCGCACGCCAGCTAATCAAGGAACTCTAAAAGGACGAGTTACCTATAAAAGCCGCAATAACAGTAGAATAAGGCTTGATTTGGTTGCTGAAAAATTCGAAGTAGGTGACAGCCCTTTAGAAGATGAAGTTAACTCTGACTCAATGTCATTTATGGTGGGTGCTAAATATAAGCTAACGCCTAAGGCCTATGTTGTTGGGCAATACGGGATTATTGGCTTTGATAATAAAAGTGTTGGCATTAAAGGTGATGATGTAAGTCTTGGTCGCGATTACAAAGCACTATCTTTGGAGGCTGGCTACAGCTTGAGTGATTCTACTTCGGTATTTATTAGTCACAGCCAAAAAAATTATGATTCATCATCACTGGTAGCACCCTTGTTTGGTGGGGATGATGAAGCGTCACAAACCAATTCTATTGGTGTTCGCCTTAACTGGTAGACATTCTGTCTCGAGTTTGTTGGAAAATTTTACTTAAGCTGGTTATAGTGAGCTATACAAATAATTCGGTGTAGCTAGTTGCCATGCAGAAAAAATTAAATTCCCGCGATATAATATTCTACGTCCTACTTTCCCTAATTATACTACTGTTGATACTTGTCATGTATCAAGTCGACCGGCAATGGAATAAATTGCGGGAGATGCAAGTATCAGTATCGGAGCAAGCCAAAGATGTCCAAGATGTCAGGGTTTCTGTTTCGAAGCTTCAGCAATCCTTGAATGATAAAGTCATGGTCCAAGCAGCTCCTGCTGCTATGGGTACGTCGGTGGTCCAGTCTACTAAAAAACAAGCAGAGCAGGTTGCAAGTAATAGCAGTTCTGTTGCGGAAGTGAAGAACAGCCCTGTTTCTGAATCGTTTAGACGAGCCTATTCTGCGTCCCAAAAAGAAGATTTCGCCCAAGGTGATTGGAAAGTTACCTCGTTTCAAAGCACGGTCAAAACCATTACCCCTCTAGTTTCCAGTGACTCCTACGCCAGTGATGTTCAGCAGAATGTACTGGAGTCATTGCTAACTCGAAACCCAGATACCTTAAATTGGGAAGGCCTCGTTGCTAAGAGTTGGCAAATCAGTGAGGACGGTTTAACCATAACTTTTCAGCTAAATACCAATGTGGTTTTCTCAGATGGCAAACCCCTAACTTCCGAAGACCTTGTGTTTAGCTACGAGTTTATGATGAATGAGGCAATCAAAGCTCCGGGTGAGCGCGCTTATTATGAAAAGCTCAAGAGTGTAGAAGCCAACGGCCCATATGAAGTTATTTACAAATTTAAAGAGCCTTACTTTGAGGCATTAGGATTAGCGGGTGGAATGTCCATTCTGGCTAAGCACTTCTATGAAGAGTACATGACTAAAGGTGAAGAGTTTAACGAGTCTAAGGGGTTGCTAATTGGTTCTGGCCCTTATCGGTTAGCTGATCCTAAGTCGTGGACGTCTGATCAGGGTGCAATTGAATTAGTACGCAACCCTCGTTATTGGGGAGCGGTGCAGCCGACCTTTGATAAATTGGTTTGGCGCGTCATACAAAACGATAGTGCAAGATTAACGACGTATCGGAATGGCGACATTGATGTCTACTCAGCTAGACCTGTTGAATACGACAAGCTGCTTAAAGATGAGCAGATAATGGGTAAGAGTCAAAACTTGGAGTACATGAGCCCAGTTGCGGGCTACAGTTATATTGGTTGGAACCAAAAACTTGGAGAAGATAAAACCCGTTTTGCTGATAAACGCGTCAGGCAGGCAATGACTTATCTAGTGGATCGAGAAGTGATGATCCGCGATATTTACCGCGGTTATGCAGAGCCTGCGATCAGCCCATTCAGTCCCAGAAGTAAGCAGCATGACCCTGCACTGAAACCACGTAAGGCAGATGTGACAAAAGCTAAAGCCTTGTTAAAAGAAGCCGGTTATGAAGATCGCAATAACGATGGTCTTCTAGAAGATGAATCCGGTGAAGCCTTTAGCTTTAAGCTGATGTACGCAGAAGGAAGTGACGACACGAAACGTTTAGTGCTTTTATTTAAGGATATGTTTGCAAAAGCAGGAGTTCAGTTGGTGCCAGATCCAACAGAATGGTCTGTTATGTTGGAGCGATTGGATCAGAAAAACTTCGATGCCACCGTATTAGGTTGGACGAGTGGTTTGGAGACAGATGTGTATCAAATGTTCCATAGCTCGCAAACCAAAACTAACGGGAATAACTTCATCAACTATGAAAGCCCTGCGCTTGATGCCTTAATCGAAAAGGCTAGGGTAGAAGTGGATGAAGCTAAGCGAATGGCAATTTGGCAGCAGGCGGAAGGTGTCTTTTTTGATGAACAGCCTTATACCTTCCTTAAGCGAAGTAAGTCGTTAGTGTTCGTGGATAAGCGTATTAAAAACCTTGAGCTAACCAAGATGGGGTTGAATCTAAACTTCCAGCCTTATGAAATTTATGTGCCAAAAGCGCTGCAAAAATATCAGTGATTGAGGTCGCTACCCTATGCTGATCTATTTGCTGAGAAGGTTGCTGCTCATGATTCCAACCTTGTTTGGAATCACCTTGGTAGTGTTTACGATTATGGCGATGTCACCAGGCGGGTTAACCGGTGCAGCTTTGGTAGGCGGAGCCGATCTTAAACCAGAGCAAAAGCAGGCCAGAATTGATTATTACAACAAGCGCTATGGCTTGGATGATCCTGCGCCCCTGCAATATTTGCGTTGGTTAAATAACGTTTCTCCAATTGGTTTCGAGTATGACGATGATAGAAAGATAAAAGGATTCTCTTTCACAAAAGGCTCGGATCTAGGGGAAAGTATATTCTTCGGTCAGTCAGTAATCGATATCATCAAAGACCGCTTGCCAATTACTTTACTGCTCAATGTAATCACTATCCCGCTCATTTATTTTATCGCGATTGTCGTCGGAATGAATGCTGCTCGAGACAGGGGTGGACGTTTTGATGTCAGCTCCAATGTCATTATGCTGGCGCTCTGGTCGCTACCCTCAATGCTGGTAGGGGTTCTGTTAATCGGCTTTTTTGCCAGTATCCAGCACTGGCAATGGTTCCCAACGAGTGGACTAAGCTCCAGTGAAGCTTATCAAATGCCATTTCTTCCTCACTGGTCGTCAGTCAGCGATATTCTAAAGTTGTTTGTATTATGCTTGCTGAGCGTAATGGGTGGAGCCATGCTTGGTAAGTTGCAAAATATCTCATTACGCACAGGGATAGCTGCTTTATTTGGCCTTTTGGGTGGTGGTTTGATGGCGTCGGCTCATCCAGAATTCATTTGGGCGAATTGGATTATATGGCCGCTGCTATTTGTTGCGCTAATGGTACTGGTGAGTCGGAGCGCTTCAGATATATTTAGAACCATTGTGTTTTCTATTATTAGCTTGATAGTCGCCGTAGTATTTGCAATGCAAATGTTAGGGGGCGACTTCATTAGTGGTTTCTTAGCTGATCGTATTTGGCATCTTATTTTACCAACGATTGTGCTTTCTTATGCAAGCTTTGCCTCTTTAGCCAAAATCATGCGCACCTCAATTCTTGAAAACCTCAATGCAGATTATGCAAGAACGGCCAGAGCAAAAGGTGTCGCTGAGGAAGATGTACTTTGGCAGCATGTGTTTAGAAATAGTTTGTTGCCGCTAATCACAATCTTAGCAGGGATACTGCCTAGCCTATTGGCCGGTTCGGTGATTGTTGAGCAGATTTTTTCAATAGATGGCATGGGTAAATTGGTTATCGAAGCCGTGCAAGCGCGTGATAGAGAGCTAGTGCTGTCGATTACTTTGATATCAGGGATTCTTACTTTAATTGGTTATTTGATTTCAGATATTTTGTACACATTGGTAGATCCGAGGGTGCAATATGACTAAGCGATCAACAGAAAGCGTTTCATACGCTAGTCGGATATTGAGCAGTGCATTTTCTGGGTGGGGTGCAAGAATAGGGCTGACATGGGTTATTGTTTTGGCTTTTGTTGCCTGCTTCTCACCGTTCCTTGCTAATACGATGCCGCTGTTGATTAGTGAAAATGGGCAGCTGTCGATGCCTATCCTGCGTTATCTCAGTGCTGAAGATTTGATGTTGATGGTGCTTTTTACTGCGACTTTATTACTTTGGAAAATCCCTTTAAAGTTTTCGACTAAAGCTGCGATTGCAGCATCTTCAGCATTAATTGCTCTGTTGGTTGGGCTGGCAATTTTGTCTCCACCGAAAACAATTATCTATGATCAGTTCCGAGATAAGGAAGTTGTAGCCTCATACGACTGGCAAGTGCTACCCCCAATACCTTATTCACCAAGTGATTATTTGCGCGACTTTGGTGATAACAGTTTAAAAGCGCCAATGGAAAGCGATGCTCCATTTCACTTAATGGGAACAGATTCAACAGGCTCAGACGTAGCGAGTCGAATGGTGCATGCCTCACGAGTTGCATTAAGTATTGGCTTTATTGCAACGGGTATATCGATGTTCATTGGTATCATTATCGGTGGTCAAATGGGCTACTTTGCGGGCCGTTTTGATATGATAGGGATGCGGATCGTTGAGGTATTTGAGGCGATACCTGTGCTGTTTTTGTTGCTGGCTTTCGTCGCTTTTTTTGGGCGATCCGTTTATATCATTATGATAATAATTGGGGTGACGGGATGGTCCGGCTATGCCCGCTATATAAGAGCAGAGTTCTTAAAACTGCGCAAACAGGATTATGTTCAGGCGGCTATTGCTAGTGGCTTGCCGCTGCGTTCGATCTTATTTCGACACATGCTACCTAACGGTATTGCGCCGGTTTTGGTGGTGGCGAGTTTTGGTGTGGCCGCAGCAATTTTAACGGAGGCTACCTTAAGTTTCTTAGGTTTAGGCCCAGTTGAGGCTCCTTCTTGGGGGAGCATGCTTAATGAGGCTGTGAAGTCCTCGGTCTTTAACTGGTGGATGGCAGTGTTCCCTGGTGGTGCAATTTTCCTCACTGTTTTCTCGTACAACCTAATGGGTGAGGCGCTTCGTGATGCAGTTGACCCTCAACTTTCGAAGAAAGCTGGGGTTGTTTCATGAGCTTATTGGAAGTCCAAAACCTCAAGACCTATCTGAACAGTGGCGGTAAGGTTGTGAAGGCGGTCGATGATGTTAGCTTTAGCATTAATCGCGGTGAAACGTATTGCCTCGTGGGTGAGTCAGGCAGTGGAAAATCCATATGTGCATTGTCGATAATGCAGTTGTTGCCAGCAGGAATTGCGTCACACCCAGCTGGCTCAATTAGATTTGATTGGCAAGATCACGATAATAGCCATGATTCTGGAGCTCTGGATCTACTGACCTTAGAAGATGATGCATTGCGTAACATTCGCGGTGCTAGCATTGCTATGATTTTTCAAGAGCCAATGACTTCGCTCAATCCGGTGTTTAGCATCGGCGAGCAAATCGTTGAAGCTTTGCAATTGCATAATCCTGAGCTGTCTGATGACGAAGCGAAATCCCAAGCAATTGATGCTTTGGATCAAGTACAGATTAAATCAGC
>CALHTA010000319.1 GCA_938038645.1 uncultured Thiotrichaceae bacterium | reverse complement strand
TAACTACCGTCCACAATTCTACTTCCGTACGACTGACGTAACGGGTGCTTGTGAATTGCCGGAAGGTGTTGAAATGGTTATGCCGGGAGATAACATCAAAATGACAGTTACCCTAATTAACCCGATTGCAATGGATGATGGGTTGCGTTTTGCAATTCGAGAGGGTGGCCGTACAGTCGGTGCCGGTGTCGTAGCTAAGGTTATTGAGTAAAAAATATGTCTAATCAAAGAATCCGTATTCGTTTAAAAGCATTTGATCATAAGCTGATTGATCGTTCTGCTAGCGAGATTGTTGAAACTGCTAAGAGAACCGGTGCTCGAGTAAAAGGTCCGATTCCGTTGCCGACTCGTAAAGAGCGTTTTACTGTATTAACATCGCCGCATGTAAATAAGGATGCTCGTGATCAGTATGAGATTCGTACGCACAAGCGTTTGATGGATATTGTTGATCCTACCGAGAGAACAGTCGATGCGCTAATGAAGCTCGATTTGGCTGCTGGTGTGGATGTGCAAATCAAGCTGAATTAATACGTTTGAACGGTGAGTTAGATGGTCTGACTCAGGTTTCGAATGTGTGCTAGAGAAATGTGAATTTTATTGTTTATTATTCTCGGACGTTCTGGCATAATTCACCGCTTTCTTGGCTCGACCACTGGTCGGGCCAATTTTTTCCAACGATTTTTATGTTTAGAAGACGCCTCTTTAATGAGCTGTCTTGTAAGAGAGGTGCCAAATGGCAATCAGTCTGCTGGGTCAAAAAGTTGGGATGACCCGAGTTTTTAGTGAAGATGGTGCTGCTACTCCTGTAACAGTAATTGAGGTGACGCCTAACCGTGTATCTCAGGTTAAAACTATCGAAACTGATGGTTATAATGCTGTTCAGTTGTTAGCTGGAACCAAGAAAGCCTCGCGTGTTAATAAGGCTCTCGCTGGTCACTATGCTAAAGCAAAAGTTGAAGCCGGTTCAAATTGTCGTGAGGTTCGCATCGATCCTGCCGACTACGAGTTGGGTTCAAGTGTATCGGTAGATGTATTTGAAGAAGGGCAGGTAGTTGATGTCACGGGTGTGTCTAAGGGTAAAGGTTTCGCAGGTGTTTTGAAGCGATATAACTTTGCTGGTAAAGATGCCACTCATGGTAACTCTATCAATCACCGTACTCCGGGTTCGATTGGTCAAAACCAAACTCCTGGTCGTGTCTTCAAAGGTAAGAAAATGGCGGGTCATATGGGCTCGGTAAACCATACTACACAGAATCTTACTGTCGTTAGAGTTGACGCAGAAAGAAATCTGTTGCTGGTAAAGGGCGCAGTGCCTGGTGCGCGCGGTTCAAGCGTTGTCATTAAGCCGGCTATAAAGGGTTAATTAAGATGGAATTACAGATCACCAATGGTGGTTCGTTGAATGTCGATGAGGCGGTATTCGCTAAAGACTTTAATGAAACACTGGTTCACCAAGCGGTAGTGGCCTATATGGCAGGCGGCCGTTCTGGGACTAAAGCACAAAAAACACGTTCAGAGGTCAGTGGCGGTGGTATTAAGCCTTGGCGTCAAAAAGGTACAGGCCGAGCTCGTGCTGGTACTTCTAGAAGTCCAATCTGGCGCAGTGGTGGTGTTACATTCGCTGCTAAGCCAAGAGATTTCTCAAAGAAACTAAACAAGAAAATGTATCGCGCGGCTATTCGCTCTATCTTTTCTGAGTTGGTACGTCAGGAGCGCTTGGTTGTTGTTGATGACTTCTCAATGGAAGATGCAAAAACTAAGTCAATGGTTTCTAAGTTGAGTCAGTTAGATTGCAGTGATGTATTAATTGTTACTGATAATGACGATAAGAACGTTTATCTTTCATCTCGCAACATCCCACACTGTGAGGCATTAGGTGTCTCTGCATTGAATCCTGTGAGCTTAGTAGGTCACGAGAAGGTGTTAATTACTACTGCAGCTATTGGTAAAGTTCAGGAGTGGTTATCATGAATCAAGAGCGTATCTATCAAGTCGTATTCGGTCCTCATGTGACTGAGAAGACGGTCAATATTTCAGAGTCTGCAAATCGTACTGCTTTTAAAGTGGCGGTTGATGCTTCTAAGTTAGAAATTAAGAAAGCAGTAGAGCAGTTGTTTGAAGTTAAAGTTGAAGATGTTCGTACCGTTAAAGTTAAAGGTAAAGCCAAAAACTTTGGTAAGCGAACTGGTAAGCGTAAAGACTGGAAGAAGGCCTACGTAAAACTTGCTGAAGGCAGTTCTATTGATCTTCAGGGAGAGGCATAAGTCATGGCATTAGTAAAAATGAAGCCAACTTCACCTGGTCGTCGTCATCAGGTTAGAGTTGTTAATAAAGAGTTACATACTGGAAAGCCACACAAGGCTCTTCTAGAGCGTCAAAGCAAATCTGGCGGACGTAACAATAACGGCCGCATTACGGTTCGTCATATTGGTGGCGGGCACAAGCAGCACTATCGTATTATCGATTTCAAACGTAACAAAGATGGTGTTCCAGCGGTCGTAGAGCGTTTGGAATATGATCCAAATCGCACAGCAAACATTGCATTGCTTAAGTATGCCGACGGTGAGCGTCGCTATATAATTGCACCAAGAGGTGTTTCTGCAGGTGCAAATATTGTCTCAGGTGATTCTGCAGTTATCTCTGCTGGTAACGCAATGCAGATTAAGAACATTCCAGTTGGTACGGTTATTCACTGTGTAGAGATGAAGCCTGGCAAAGGTGCTCAAATAGCACGAAGCGCAGGTACTTCAGTACAGTTAGTGGCACGTGAGGGTCGTTATTCGACGCTTCGTTTACGCTCCGGTGAAATGCGTAAAGTGCTATCAGCTTGTCGTGCGACAATCGGTGAAGTTGGCAACCAAGAGCATGGTTTGCGTAAGCTTGGTAAGGCTGGTGCTAAACGTCACATGGGTGTTAGGCCAACGGTTCGCGGTGTGGCAATGAATCCTATCGACCATCCACATGGTGGTGGTGAAGGTAAAACATCAGGTGGTCGCCATCCTGTTTCTCCTTGGGGAACTCCTACCAAGGGCTTCAAGACTCGCAAGAACAAAAGTACGGATAAGTTAATCGTACGTCGCAGAAATAAGAGGTAATTGACGTGCCACGTTCTCTAAAGAAAGGTCCATTTGTCGATCATCATTTGATGACAAAAGTGCTTACAGCCGTTAAAAATAACGATCGTAAGCCAGTTAAAACATGGTCAAGACGTTCCATGATATTGCCTGAAATGGTTGGTTTAACTATTGCTGTGCATAACGGGCGTCAACATGTGCCAGTTTTGATTAACGAGAATATGGTCGGGCATAAGCTAGGTGAGTTTTCACCTACTCGCTTATTCCGCGGTCATGTTGCTGATAAGAAGGCCAGGTAATTAATAATGGAAGTTTCAGCAAAATTACAATTCGCAAGAATTTCGCCACAGAAATGTAGATTGGTAGCCGATCAAGTACGCGGCATGCCAGTTGAAAAGGCACTTGAGCTGTTGCAGTTTAGTCCGAAGAAGGGCGCTGCAATCTTGAAAAAAGTTCTTAACTCAGCAATTGCAAATGCAGAGCACAATGAAGGTGCTGATATCGATGAGTTAAAAATTACGAAGGTTTACGTAGATCAGGGTCCAACTATGAAACGGATCATGCCTCGTGCCAAAGGTCGTGCAGATAGAATTTTGAAGCGCACCAGTCATATTACGCTAGTTGTCGGTGATGCCGGGACAGGGGTTTAAGTTATGGGTCAAAAAGTAAATCCAACAGGTATACGCCTAGGTATTTCACAGGATTGGCGTTCTAAGTGGTACGCAGAAGGTAAAGAATATGCTTCATTTCTTCACAAGGACTTAGAAGTTCGTACTTTCTTAGAGAAGAAATTAGCTGCTGCATCTGTCAGTCGTATTCAGATTGAGCGTCCAGCAAAGTCAGCTTTCATTACGATTCATACGGCTCGCCCTGGTGTAGTTATTGGTCAGAAGGGTGCTGATATTGAGAAGCTTCGTCAACAGACAGCTACGTTGATGAATATTCATCCTAATAACGTAAAGCTTAACATCGAAGAAATTCGCAAGCCTGAGCTTGACGCGAAATTAGTTGCAGAAAGTATTGCAAATCAGTTGGAACGTCGTATTATGTTCCGCCGTGCTATGAAGCGTGCCGTAAGCAATGCAATGCGCCTTGGCGCTCTTGGTATCAAGGTTGCAGTAGCAGGTCGTTTGAATGGTGCGGAAATTGCTCGTACAGAATGGTACAGAGAAGGTCGTGTTCCACTTCATACACTAAGAGCTGATGTTGATTATGCAACTTCAAGAGCTAACACTACTTATGGTGTGATTGGTGTGAAGGTTTGGATCTATAAGGGCGAAGTTTTTGACCTCGAGCAAAAACAAGCAAGTTCTAGCCAGAAAAACGGCAAGAAAAAGTAAAGTAGAGGTCAGAGATGTTACAGCCTAAAAGAACAAAATTCCGTAAGCAGTTTAAAGGTCGCAATCGTGGTCTTGCTGTTACGGGTAGTAAAGTTAGCTTTGGTGAATTTGGCCTTAAAGCAGTTGAGCGTGGAAGGTTAACAGCGCGTCAAATTGAATCAGCTCGTCGTGCTATGACTCGTCATATCAAACGTGGCGGTAAAATTTGGATCCGAGTTTTCCCAGACAAACCTATTACAAGTAAACCATTAGAAGTTCGAATGGGTAAAGGTAAGGGTAATGTTGAGTATTGGGTTTGCCAAATTCAGCCTGGAAAAATGTTATACGAAATGGAAGGTGTCTCAGAAGAATTAGCAAGAGAAGCGTTTGCGCTTGCAGCGGCTAAACTTCCTATGAAAACCACATTTGTTACACGGCAGGTAATGTGATGAAAGCGAGTGAATTACGCGAGAAAAGTGTAGAAGAGCTAAACGAAGAGCTTTTGGGTACGTTAAAAGAGCAGTTTGCTCTACGTATGCAACGTGCTACTGGACAATTAGGTCGCCCTTCCGATATGAAAATTGCTCGTCGCAAAATTGCCAGAATTAAGACTATCTTAGCCGAAATGAAGGCAGGTAAGTAAAATGAGTGAAGAAGCACAAGTAGCAGACGTTAAGATTGCTCACACAATGCAAGGTGTGGTTATTAGTGACAAGATGGATAAAACTATCACCGTCATGACTGAACGTAAAGTTCGTCACCCGATCTACGGAAAGTATATCCGTCGCTCGACTAAGTACCACGTTCATGACGAAGCTAATATTTGTAAGACTGGCGATACTGTGATTTTTCACGAGTGCCGTCCTCTTTCAAAGACTAAGTCTTGGTCTTTAATTAAAGTGGTTGATGGTTCTTAATTTAAGAATTCTCAATTCGATTCAATGCTGAACTCGGAATGTAAATCATGATTCAGATGCAAACTGTTCTACAAGTGGCAGATAATAGTGGTGCCCGCAGAGTCAAGTGCATAAAAGTACTTGGTGGTTCTCATCGTCGTTATGCGGCGATAGGGGACATCATCAAAGTAAGTATTCAGGAAGCAATTCCGCGCGGTAAGGTTAAAAAAGGTGATGTGTACAGTGCAGTGGTTGTAAGGACTGCTACTGGTGTAAGACGCAAAGATGGGTCTTTAATTCGCTTTGATAATAACTCTGCAGTTTTACTTAATTCAAAAAATGAGCCTATGGGAACCCGTATTTTCGGCCCTGTAACTCGTGAGCTAAGAGCGAAGAACTTCATGAAGATCATCTCTCTTGCTCCAGAAGTATTGTAAGGCGGATTAGTAAAATGAATAAATTGAATAAAGGCGATGAAGTGGTAGTAATAAGCGGCAAAGACAAAGGTCGACGCAGCACAATTACTCAACTCATGTCAAATGGTAAAGTTTTGGTTCAAGGCGTGAATACTGCTAAGAAGCATCAGAAAGGCAACCCAAATGCGGGTGTTACTGGAGGAATAATCGAAAAAGATATGCCTCTAGATATTTCTAATGTAATGCTGGTTAACCCAGCTACAGGCAAGGGCGACCGTGTTGGTTTTAAAGTTCTGGAAGATGGGAAAAAGGTTCGCTTTTTCAAATCTAACGGCGAAATTGTAGGCGCGTAAGGTATTCACGATGGCTAGGTTACAAGAACACTACAACAAGACGCTTGTTAAAGAATTGCAAACTACCCTTGGTTTAGGGAACATTATGGAAGTGCCTAAAATCACTCACATAACGCTAAACATGGGTTTAGGTGAAGCAGTCGGCGACAAGAAAATTATTGAAAAAGCAGTTGAAGATATGGCATTAATCTCTGGTCAAAAGCCAGTAGTTACTTTGTCTCGCAAATCAATTGCTGGATTTAAAATTCGCGACAATTGGCCTATCGGCTGCATGGTTACATTGCGTCGTGAGAAGATGTATGAGTTTTTAGATCGCTTAATTACTGTTTCTATTCCACGTGTACGTGACTTCCGTGGTTTGAACCCTCGTTCATTTGACGGTCGTGGAAACTACAATCTTGGTTTTAAGGAACAGATAATCTTTCCTGAGATTGATTATGACAAGATTGATGCTATAAGGGGGCTGGACATTGCAATTTCAACGACAGCTAAGACAAACGAAGAAGGCAGAGCATTGTTAGATGCTTTCAAGTTTCCCTTCAAGAAATAAGAGGTTTTTAAGCAATGGCTAAGAAATCAATGATCGCACGTGAAGCAAAGCGCACACGCTTAGTTGCTAAATACGCTGAAAAACGTGCTGCATTAAAAGCAATTATCGCAAAGCCTACAAGTAGCTTCGAAGAAGTTATGGCGGCAGTAGATAGTCTACAAAAGCTACCAAGAAACAGCAGTCCTGTACGTCAGCGTCGTCGTTGTGTATTGACTGGTCGTCCTCATGGTGTTTATCGTAAGTTTGGCTTAGCACGTATTCAGCTTAGAGAAGCTACAATGCGTGGTGATGTTCCAGGCCTATCTAAAGCTAGCTGGTAAGGAGTACTATTATGAGTATGAGTGATCCGATCGCAGATATGCTAACGCGCATCCGCAATGGCCAACGAGCTAGTCACAGCACAGTTTCTTTCCCATCTTCTAAAGTTAAGAAGTCAATATTAGAAGTATTGGTTAGTGAAGGTTACATTACCGCTTTTTCTGAAGGCGAAGTTGATGGTAAACCTACGACTACTGTTGAATTAAAGTATTTTCAGGGTAAGCCTGTAATTGCTAAAATTAAACGTTTAAGTCGTCCTGGTCTGCGTATCTTTAAAGGTAAAGACGATATCCCAGATATCATGGGTGGTCTTGGTATTGCAGTTGTTTCTACCTCTAAAGGGGTGATGAGCGGTAATGCTGCTAAAGCTGCTGGCTTTGGTGGCGAAGTTATCTGTTCAGTAGAATAAGTAGGCTTTAGAAATGTCAAGAATAGCAAAAAATCCAGTGGCTTTGCCATCTGGCGTTGACTTAAAAATCGACGGACAGAAAGTGGATATTAAAGGAGCCAAAGGCTCTTTTGAATACACGGTTCATGAAACAGTACAAGTCTCAGTTGAAGACGGTTCTTTATCGTTTTCACCTGCTGAAGGTGCAAACGATTCTGCTTGGGCAATGGCTGGAACAATGCGTTCACTTGTCAATAATATGGTTCAAGGTGTTAGCACCGGTTTCGAGCGTAAGCTTGAGTTGGTTGGTGTTGGTTATCGTGCCCAGTTGCAAGGTAATAAGCTTAACCTTTCGCTTGGTTTTTCCCACCCTGTTGTTTACGAACTCCCAGAGGGTATCTCTGCGGAACTACCATCACAGACAGAAATTGTCTTAAAGGGTATCGACAAGCAGTTGTTGGGACAAGTTGCCGCTAACATACGCGCTTATCGCCCACCAGAGCCTTACAAAGGTAAAGGTGTTAAGTACGCTGGCGAGCATATTGTTCGTAAAGAAGCGAAAAAGAAGTAACAAGATTTAATAGAGGTTTGTGATGAACAAGAAAGATGCTCGTATTCGTCGCGGTAAACGTAGTCGCTCGAAGATGCGTGAATTGCGCGTAGATCGGTTGTCGGTCCATCGTTCTTCTCGCCATATTTATGCTCAGATTATCGCTGCAGAAACGAATGAAGTACTAGCTAGTGCTTCAACACTTGAAAGCGGTGTAAGCAAAGATTTGGCTTCAACAGGTAATATCGACGCTGCTACAGCAGTAGGTAAGCTTGTTGCTGAACGTGCAAAAGAGAAAGGGGTTGAGTCAGTTGCATTCGATCGCTCAGGTTTTAAATATCACGGCCGTATCAAGGCGCTTGCAGATGCAGCGCGTGAAGCCGGACTCCAGTTCTAAGGTGACCTTCAATGGCTAAGCAAGATAATCATGATGTAGCTGCAGATGGCTTGCAGGAAAAACTCATACACGTAAACCGTGTTGCCAAAGTTGTTAAAGGTGGTCGTGTATTTGGTTTCACAGCACTAACAGTTGTTGGTGATGGTGAAGGTCGAATCGGTTTTGGATATGGTAAGGCTAGAGAAGTACCGGTAGCGATCCAGAAGGCAATGGAGAAAGCTAGAAAATCAATGGTCACAGTACCTTTGGTTGACGGAACACTTCAATACCCTATTAACGCAAGACACGGTGCAGCACATGTATTCATGAAGCCTGCATCTGAAGGTACAGGTATCATTGCAGGTGGTGCGATGCGTGCTGTATTTGAAGTTGTTGGTGTAAAAAATGTACTGGCTAAGTGTGTTGGCTCAAGAAATCCTATCAACGTAGTTCGCGCTACTATCAAGGGTTTGGCTGAGATGAACTCTCCTGCAATGATTGCTGCCAAGCGCGGTAAGTCAGTTGAAGAGATAAAGGGTTAATTATGGCTACTGTAAATTCTGTCAAAGTGACTTTGGTCAAAAGTATGAGTGGCCGTTTGAAGTCACACATTGATTGTGCACATGGTTTAGGTATTCGCAAGATGCATAACCCTGTCACAGTTATCGATACGCCTGAAAACCGTGGCATGATCAATAAGATCTCGTACATGGTTAAAGTTGAGGAAGTATAAACATGAGACTTAATACTCTTAGTCCAGCCGAAGGAAGTACTCAAGACCGTAAGCGTGTAGGTCGCGGTATAGGTTCAGGCCTGGGTAAAACTTCTGGTCGTGGTCACAAAGGACAAAAATCTCGTTCTGGTGGTTTCCACAAGACTGGTTTTGAAGGTGGTCAGATGCCTTTGCAGCGTCGTTTGCCTAAAGTAGGTTTTACGTCTCGCAAGTCTCGGGTTACAACTGAAGTTCGTTTACATGAGCTTGCTAGTTTAGAAGCAGATGTGATCGATTTAGATGTATTGAAGGCTGCTAACATTGTTAATAAAAATATTCGATTTGCTAAAGTAATATTGTCTGGTGAGTTAACAAAATCTGTAACACTTAAGGGCATCGGTGCTACCAAGGGCGCACAACAGGCCATTGAAGCTGCCGGGGGCAAAATCGAAGCATAATCGGAGATATCTCTGTGGCACGTCAGAATCCTACAAGTATGCTCAGCGGTATGAGCAGTTCGGCTGAAATTAAACAAAGATTACTCTTTGTTTTTTTCGCTTTAATAGTGTACCGAATCGGTACATTTATACCTATACCAGGCGTCAACCCTGTTGCTATGCAGCAGTTCTTTGATCAAAACACCGGAACTATACTCGGTGTTTTTAATATGTTTTCTGGTGGTGCTCTACAGCGTTTGAGCCTTTTTGCGCTTGGTATTATGCCTTACATTTCGGCATCGATCATTGTGCAGTTGATGACTACTGTTGTTCCTGCTCTAGAGCAGTTAAAGAAAGAAGGTGAGGCGGGTAAACGTAAAATTACTCAATACACTCGATACGGTACTGTTGGATTGGCTCTGTTTCAGAGCATCGGTATTGCGGTTGCATTAGGCGGTCAGGATTTAGGTGGCGGGCAAACAATTGCGCTTAATCCTGGAACTGGTTTCATAATTACAACGGTGATCTCATTGGTTACTGGAACTTTGTTTTTGATGTGGCTTGGTGAGCAGATCACTGAGCGTGGCATCGGAAATGGTATTTCACTGATAATCTTTGCGGGTATCGTTGCTGGTTTGCCTAGCGCTATCGGCGGTACATTAGAGTTAGCAAGAAACGGCGAGTTACGCCCAGAGTTTGTAATCATTCTTTTGGCTATGGCTGTTTTAGTTACAGCGTTTGTTGTTTTTGTCGAGCGAGCTCAGAGAAGAATTACTGTTAATTATGCTAACAGGCAGCAGGGTAGAAAAATGGCCATGGGTCAATCTAGTCATCTGCCGCTTAAGCTGAATATGGCTGGTGTAATTCCACCAATTTTTGCTTCTAGTATTATTTTGTTTCCATCGACCTTAGGCTCTTGGTTTGCAAGAGGTGATGGTATGGAGTGGATGCAGGCTATTGTTAACAAGCTACAGCCTGGGCAGCCTCTGTATATATTGTTTTATGCTCTGGCTATTATATTCTTTACGTTCTTCTATACCGCGCTTGTGTTTAATTCGCGTGAAACAGCAGATAATTTAAAGAAGGCTGGTGCGTTTATTCCTGGTATACGTCCTGGTCGCGAAACGGCTAAGTACATAGATGGGGTAATGACGAGACTGACGGCAGTTGGGGCTATTTATATAACCTTAGTGTGTTTGCTGCCAGAGTTCTTGATTTATGGTTGGGGCGTACCGTTTTACTTTGGTGGAACATCGCTACTGATCATAGTTGTTGTTGTGATGGATTTTCTTGCTCAAGTACAAGGTCACATGATGTCGACTCAGTATGAAGGGTTAATGAAAAAAGCCAATTTTAAATCTGGTGGCAAGAACAAGCCGCGTACCAGTTGATAGATTTGTAAGAGGATAGTGATATGAAGGTACGTGCTTCAGTAAAGAAAATGTGTCGCAACTGTCGCGTTGTAAAACGCAAAGGCGTGGTAAGAATTATTTGTTCTGATCCTAGGCATAAACAACGCCAAGGCTAAGATTTAAAGAGATCAGACTTTAGGTCGTCAGTCTGTTTTACGCGGCTTAAAGTTTTTTCTTGCTTGTATTGATTAACGTCGTTGGATGGGGTAAAGTCCCCGCCTCACGACTGCCTGGAGATAGGTAAATGGCTCGAATAGCGGGTATTAATATCCCTGTTAACAAACATGTTGTAATCGCATTAACTTCGATTTACGGCATAGGACGTTCTCGTTCACAGGATGTATGTGATGCAGCGAAAGTTGTTTCTAGTACAAAGATTCGCGACTTGACTGAAGAAGAAGTTGAAAGACTTCGTGCCGAAATCGGCAAATTCACAGTTGAAGGAGATCTTCGTCGTGATGTGTCAATGAATATCAAGCGTTTGATGGATTTAGGTTGTTACCGAGGTATCCGTCACCGTCGTGGTCTACCTTTGCGTGGACAACGAACTAAAACGAATGCACGCACGCGTAAAGGCCCTCGTAAGCCGATTCGCAAGTAATAGACGACAGGAATTGAAACATGGCTAAAGCCACTAAAGCGCGTAAAAAAGTCAAAAAGTCCGTAAGCGATGGTATTGCTCACGTACATGCGTCTTTTAATAATACTATAATCACGATTACTGACCGTCAGGGTAATGCTCTTTCTTGGGCTACAGCTGGTGGTTCTGGTTTCCGTGGTTCTCGCAAAAGCACACCTTTTGCTGCTCAGGTTGCGGCCGAGCGAGCTGGTGAAGCTGCCAAAGAATATGGTTTGAAAAACCTTGATGTTATGGTCAAAGGCCCTGGGCCTGGTAGAGAGTCTGCGGTACGCGCACTCAATAACATCGGTTACAAGATTACCCAGATTATGGATGTTACACCCATTCCACACAATGGATGTCGTCCACCAAAGAAACGTCGCGTTTAGTCGCAATTTTAGGAGATAGATTATGGCTAGATATATTGGAGCTAAGTGCAAGCTCATGCGTCGTGAAGGTACGGATTTATTCCTTAAAGGACGTGGTCGTTCTTTAGAGAATAAGTGCAAGCTTGATAAAATTCCTGGCGTTCATGCTGAGCGACGTACTCGTTTGTCTGATTACGGTTCACAGCTACGTGAAAAGCAAAAAGTTAAGCGTTCTTATGGAGTACTGGAGAAGCAGTTCCGTAATTACTTTAAGAAAGCGGCAAGCCAGAAAGGTTCTACCGGTGAGAACTTGCTTCAGCTACTAGAGTGCAGACTTGATAACGTTGTT
This sequence comes from uncultured Thiotrichaceae bacterium, assembly GCA_938038645.1. Classification (GTDB taxonomy): domain Bacteria; phylum Pseudomonadota; class Gammaproteobacteria; order Thiotrichales; family Thiotrichaceae; genus Leucothrix. Next base: position 732 of record CALHTA010000319.1, on the reverse strand, counting down.
TATCGTATGGGTTATGCATCTACTCGTGCTGAAGCGCGTCAAATGGTAAGTCATAAGTCAATGATGGTTAATGGCTCATTAGTAAATATCCCTTCTTATCAAGTTAAGGCGGGTGACGTAGTTTCTGTTCGCGAAAAAGCTAAAAAACAGACTCGAATCCAAGATGCTATGGCTGTTGCTGAGCAAATGGGTATTGCTGGTTGGGTTGAAGTTGATGCTAAGAAATTAGAAGGTACTTTCAAGACGGTTCCTGAGCGTGACGAACTTTCTTCTGAAATCAACGAATCTCTGATCGTAGAACTTTACTCTAAGTAATTGTTAACGTTTTTATATTGCGTGTTTGTTACTTAGAATTTAAAGAGGAATTGTTATAGTGTCTACTGCAACAGATTTACTCAAACCTAGAAATATTCAGGTTAGTGAAGTTAACGGAAGAACATCGAAGATTGTTCTTGAGCCTTTAGAGCGTGGCTTCGGTCACACTTTGGGGAATGCGCTTCGCAGGATTCTTTTGTCTTCTATTTCTGGCTGTGCCGTTACAGAAGTCAAAATTACTGGCGTTGACCATGAGTACACAGCAATTGAGGGTGTTAAAGAAGATGTAGTAGAGATTCTTCTTAACCTTAAAGATCTTTCTGTACGCTTGAATGAAAAAGACAGTGTTACTCTAGAGCTTCGCAAGCGTGGCCCTGGACCTGTAACTGCTGCAGACATCAGGCTTGATCACGATGT
>CALHTA010000318.1 GCA_938038645.1 uncultured Thiotrichaceae bacterium | reverse complement strand
TAGTTTTGCAATGCTGGGTGATGTTCAAATCGCTGAGCCAAAAGCATTAATCGGCTTTGCAGGGCCTCGTGTTATTGAACAAACGGTTCGTGAGACTTTGCCTGAAGGGTTTCAGCGCAGTGAGTTTTTATTAGAAAAAGGAGCGATTGATAAAATCATACCGCGCAATCAAATGCGCCGTGAAATAGCGGATATGCTTTGCATGTTACAGCATCGCCCAAGGCCAATTGAGTTAGATCAAATTGAAGAAGAAATTCCGTTTGAACTGACACTTCCATCGGAAGGTGACATTCCGACTGAACTCATTAAATCAGACAAGGATGAGGTGGCAGAAGTAAGTGAAGCAGAGATTGTTGAGCCTGTAGACACAGATAAAAAACCAACTAAAAGCTAGCTCACATGCGCCGTACACTTTCAGAATGGCTGGATTGGCAGGAGCAACTCCACCTCTCCAGCATTGATCTTGGCTTAGACAGAGTCAGCGAAGTTGCTGGCAAGCTGAATCTCTCAACGCTATCAATGCCAGTCATTACCGTCGCCGGGACTAACGGAAAAGGTTCTTCCGTTGCCATCTTAGATAGCATTTATCGTGAAGCGGCTTACAAAACAGGCTGTTACACCTCCCCTCACCTCGTAGACTATAACGAAAGAGTCTGTATTGATGGATCTCAAGCAACCGATTCAGACCTATGTGAAGCGTTTGAAGCCATTGATGCTGCCCGTGAGGATATTAGTTTAACTTACTTTGAATTTGGCACATTGGCAGCCGCCTATTTATTTCAAAAGCATGAAGTTGATGTAGCGATTTTTGAAGTAGGCCTAGGCGGACGCTTGGATGCAGTTAATTTATGGGATGCAGATACTGCGCTCATTACCAATATTGATATTGATCATATTGACTGGCTTGGAGATGACCGTGAACAGATTGGGGTCGAGAAAGCCGGTATAATGCGCAAGGGCCAAACGGTTATCTGTGGCGATGTTAACCCAACGGCCAGTATGCAATCTGAAGCAACTCGGATAGGCGCTTACCTCTTGCAGCAAGGTAAAGATTTTTCATGGGAACGTGACCCAGATGAATCACAGTGGGCCTATACGACAGTTAGTGGTAAAACGGTTCACTACCCTACCCCTGCTTTACGTGGACAATTTCAACTTAACAATGCTTCAGCAGCCATTACATTGGCTAAAAACTTCCAAGACACTCTTCCTGTAACTGACTTACAAATTGCCAGTGGTCTTGAGCAAGCAAGAGTTATCGGCCGACTGCAGAAGCTTTCTGATTCACCTGATCTGATAGTTGATGTGGCCCATAACCCACAGTCAGCGACTGCATTAGGGCAATACTTGGATAACAATCCAATCCAAGGTAAAACCATTGCATTATTTTCAGCATTGATAGATAAGGATCTTGAAGGAATTATTGCTCCCGTTTCCAGCTATTTTGAAGAATGGCACATTGTGCAACTCGAAGGGCCAAGAGCCTACAACAACGAACAACTTGGACGTGAACTTAAGGACGTTGGCATACAAAAGCCACTCAAATATTACACAAACTTCGAAACTGCGTTAAAATCGGTACGAAATGAGTTGAAAACGCAAGATAGGGTAGTCGCGTTTGGCTCTTTTCTGGTAGTATCCGGCGTTATGAAAGGTATTAAAGAAAGCGATTTCAATTAATGGATTCTATATAATTCAATAGATTAGAAATAACTTCTAATACCTTACAATAGCTTATTCCGTCAATTTAAAAATTAATCAACATGATAAAGCATGCAAATACAATATCACGTTAATACTTGGTACCACGTTTGCAGTATTCAGCTTAGTAAAGGAAGATAAGGTATGAATAATACAACTGTTAAACGTGGCATAGGTGCGGTTGTTCTAGCACTGATAGCTGCCGGATTACTTGCATTTCTACTGAAGGATAAAGCCGCACAGCGACAAGAAGTTGTTGAAACTGCAATACCTGGAACGACAGTAAACTCAGGAATCTCAACACAGTCAACTCGCCTACCGACATTAACGACGGACAATAGCGGCAATGGCAATGTGATTGCAAATGCAGGCAACGGAAGCGGAACAAGCTCCGACTCAGTACAAAGTCCGGTTGCTATAGAAACCTCTGACACTGGGAATACAGCATCAACTAATTCAGATGGAACGATCATTGCTTCTGCCGCCGCTATAGGCACGGCAGGTGCTGCGGCGGTTGGTCAAGCAGCGACTAACGCTAACAAAAGCATGGATTTTTCGGTAAAACCAAAAGCAGCTCAAGCGCCTAAAGCCTCGAGCGAGTTCCTCGAGCTAGATTTAGTCAACAACGGCACGCCTGCCAACAACAGCGCAAGTACCAGTCAAACTAAACCGCTTCCTGTACCTACTGAAAAAGCGGCAGCCCCTAGCACAGCTAATACTGACCAAGGGATTGTGATTGCCAGCACTTCCCCTAAATCCAACACTAGAGCTAATGCAGTTCAACCTAGGTTGATTGGTGAGAAAAGATCTGCCCCGGTAAAATCTGCCAGCACAGCCAAAGTAATCAAAAAGGTGGTTCCTGCTAAGAAGGCTAAGGCAGCTGAAACAAATTCAACAGCCGCTAGCACAACGACTCAGGCAAAGAACGGTTACGCAATACAACTACTGGCTACCTCAAGTCAGTCTCGCGCCAATAATCTGAAAAATGTCATGGCTGGAGAAGGTTACCCTGCCTATGTTACAAAAACTAAGCAGAATGGCAAAACCTTGTATAGGGTTCGTATTGGCCAGTACGCCGTTAAGTCTGAAGCTGTCAAAGCGCAAGCTTCCATGAAACGCCGGTATAAGAAAAATACCAATGTTAATCGCAGTGCTGTAGTAGCCAGATAAAGATACCAATCCACAGGGATGTGATAGGTATTAGTTTTTAAACGTATTAAACAAGCTTAGGTGAGTGAAATGGAATTGAATTTTATTGATATCGGTATCGTCATATTTATCGTCATCACTGCACTAGTTGGCTTAGGTAGAGGCTTCATTTGGATGGCCCTATTCCTAGCGACTTGGGTTGCGGCAGCAGTGTTGGCCTTCTTATACCACAAAGATCTAATGGCAGCGCTTCCGTTCAAGCTATCTAGCGAAGTGTTCCAGATGATAGTGGCTGGGCTCATTATATTCTTGGTGATACTCTTTATAGGCACACTGCTCAACTATTTGCTTGGTAAAATAATCTATGCCATTGGTTTAGGCAGCATCGATAGACTGTTAGGCGTTGTTTTGGGAATTGCATTAAGCGGTTTCATTATTGCAATGGCGGTCATGTTCACTGGTTTAACTAAATATACCGAAGAGCCGATGTGGCAAAGTTCAATTTTAGTTCCTAAATTCCAAAATGCTGCACAGTGGATACAAGCGAACGCTCCAGCTCAGATGACCGCTTTGCTTGATGAAGCTGGAATCCCTAGAGCAACGCCTGTGACGCCAACAAACTAAAGCGTAATTATTTTCAAAGGATAAGCGGAATGTGCGGAATTATCGGTATCGTGAGCCACGATGCGGTCAACCAAGAGCTGTATGACGGTTTAACTGTTTTGCAGCATCGCGGACAAGATGCTGCTGGCATTGTCACCAGCGATGGAAAACATCTATCCTTAAGACGAAAAAATGGACTGGTAAAGGAAGCATTTCGAACGAGCTCGCACATGCGTAAGCTTCGTGGAAATATGGGAATTGGCCACGTCCGTTATCCTACTGCAGGAAGTTCATCAGAGTCAGAAGCACAGCCTTTCTATGTAAACTCCCCTTACGGCATTTCATTAGCTCACAATGGGAATTTAACCAACTCTGATCCGTTAAAGCGTGAGTTATTTGAACAAGATCGACGCCAAATAAATACCGAATCAGATTCAGAAGTCCTACTTAATATATTCGCACAGGAGCTTCACAGGCAAAACTCCTACAGAGTGAGTCCGGATGACATTTTTAAAGCGGTAGCCGGCGTTCATAAACGTTGTCGCGGCGCTTACGCCGTGGTTGCGATGATTACGAGAGATGGCATTGTTGGCTTCCGTGACCCTAACGGCATTAGGCCATTAACCTTTGGCAGTCGCAAGACTGAAAAAGGTATGGACTATATGATTGCATCCGAGAGCACTGCTCTTGCTACACAAGGCTATAAGATAGAGAGAGACATCAAGCCTGGCGAAGCTATCTACGTCACACTGAATGGTGAAGTTCATACTCGCCAATGCGCTCCAAACCCAAGCTACAAAACGTGCCTTTTTGAATATGTTTATTTTGCCCGCCCTGACTCTGTCATTGACAATGTATTTGTACATAAAGCTCGAATGCGCATGGGTCACAAGTTGGCTGAAAAAATTCAGAACGAATGGAAAGATCATGACATCGATGTAGTGATTCCCATACCCGACACGAGTCGAACTTCCGCGTTAGAAATGGCAATGACATTAGATGTTAGCTATCGAGAGGGCTTTATAAAAAACCGCTATATCGGTCGAACGTTTATCATGCCTGGCCAAGGTAAGCGTACAAAATCAGTTCGTCAAAAGCTCAACCCCATTGACCTTGAATTTAAAGGCAAAAATGTGATGTTGGTTGATGACTCGATCGTAAGAGGCACCACCTCAAAAGAAATAGTACAAATGGTTAGAGACTCTGGAGCCAAGAACGTTTATTTCGCATCCGCCTCTCCCCCAGTTAGATTTCCTAATATCTATGGCATCGATATGCCAGCCGCTGAGGAACTCATTGCACATGCCCGCACAGAAGCGGAGATTGCAGAACATATGGGTGTCGACCGTTTGATTTATCAAAGCCTTGAAGATTTAAAAGACTCGATTACAGAAGGAAATGCTGAGTTAACTGAGTTTGACTGTTCGGTTTTCAATGGTGAATACGTCACTGGAGAAGGCGAAGCATACTTTACTGAGTTACAAAAACTACGTGGTAAATCATCAAAAAAGAAAAAGAAAAACAGGGCTCCTGTAGATCTGTGTAATAGCCAATAACAACATGCCAAGCTTGCCTTTTTTTTCTAAACAGCTCACTAACGGTGAGCTGCTTTTAAAACTAAAAGGGAAATATCCGGAACAAAGTCTCAACGGAATCTTACTGGTTAATATCGAACAACAACGCCTTTATCAAATAAAGAATCAAACACTTTTAAATACGTACTTTGTTTCCAGCGCTGAAAATGGCATAGGCAATAAACAAGACAGTGGAAAAACTCCATTGGGGGCCCATTTCATTCGAGAGAAGTTTGGGGACAATGCCCCGCTCGGCACCCAGTTTAAAGGACGTCAATCAACAGGCTATATTCCCCCTATTCTCTCCAGCCCTGAGCAGACAAGCGATGATGACTATATTACCTCGCGTATATTGTGGCTAAGTGGTCTTGAGGCAGGCTATAACCAAGGTGGCGATGTTGATAGCTATAAAAGATATATCTATATCCACGGAACCGATGAAGAGGGTCGCTTAGGCACACCTGCATCGCATGGATGTATCCGCATGGCGAATCAAGATATTATTGATCTCTATGCAGAAGTTAGCACCGATACACTCGTTTACATCATCAAAAAATAAACTCAGGAGATTCAATGAAACCGATCATTATTTCGCACCGAGGCAACAACTTTGCTTTCCCTGAAAATACGCTAGTGGGACTGCGCTCTTCTTTTGAACTTGGCTGTACTGCTGTCGAGTTCGATATACAAATGACCAATGACGAAACCTTAGTTGTCATGCATGATGATAATACGTTACGCACGTCTGGTATTGATCAATCGGTGTTGAATTCAAGCTATCAAGAACTAGCATCGGTAAGTGTGCACGAGCCAAAACGATTGGGCTCAACACATCAACCGACTCCCATTAGTAAACTTGATGAAGTGATGGGGCTCTTGAATGAGTTTCCTGGCACTCATGCCTACATTGAAGTTAAGGAAGAGAGCCTCGAAAAATGGGGACGCCAAACAGTAATAGACCAACTGCTTCCGACGGTTCAGCCATATATTAAGCAGTGCACCATCATCTCTTTTGACCTGCCTGTACTAGATCAGATAAGAGAGCAAAGTGACCTCGCAATTGGCTGGGTGCTTTATCATTATAATGAAGAATCTTTAAACAAAGCCAAGGCTAGCAAACCTGATTATCTAATTGTAGATCAAGCAGAAATTGCGCTTGATACGCCACCTTGGGCAGGACCTTGGAAATGGATGGTTTACGGCGTTGAATCTGCTGACCTTGCATTAAAGCATTGCAGCAATGGTGTCGAGTACGTGGAAACTGATTTCTTAGAAAAAGTATTAAGCGATAAAAAACTTACTAGTTAAATGTGATTGAATGCGATTTAATTAGTCGTCGAAGCGGTTATTTATCATAAATAATCGCATCATTACCCAGTGGTAAATTGGCCAAGCAATCAGACTACCTGCCAGTGATAACCAGTAAATCCAAGCGGAGGGGGTGTTTCCAGTAAAGCCTAAAACCCAAAGGTTTATCAAAAGATAACTACCCAAAGCAATGAGCAAAACGGTTAACTGATGGGTTAAAGTAAATGGATTAATCCTTAAACGTAGACGCAAGGTGATAAACACAATAATGGTTAACCCCAACGCATGCTGACCTAAGCTTGAACCATACAAAGCATCCAAAAATAAACCGGTAAACCATGCAATGATGATCCCCATTCTTTTAGGAAGCACTAAAGCCCAGTGAACAAGCGTCAATGCTACCCATTCAGGGCGCCATTTTAAAAGTTCGTCTGGAATGGGTAATAAAGTAAGCACTAAAGCAAACAATATTGACAGAATAACTGCCCCACGAAACCTCGGAATATAGGATTCCATATTAAGGTTTCTCCGAGGCTTCTTTAGCGCGCAATATAGTTAAATGGTTACTTCTCCAAATCAAAATCACTTCGCGACTGGTACTAAAATCCACCTTAGTTTGAGCCCTGACTCGCATAAACGAATCACCTGGGTTATAAGCAACTGAACGAACCGTCGCCACAGGGAAGTCTGCGGGAAAAAGTTGACCAAGCCCCGAACTATAGAAGGTGTCGCCTTCTTTAATATCGATATTGGCTTCAATATTTTTCAATTCTAGCTGGTTGCTATTACCCGATCCAACAGCAATCGCACCTAGCCCAGTTCGATTATTTCGAACAGGTATTGCGTGCTTCGTATCCGTTAACTGAAGGACGACCGACGAATTAGGAGCAACTTCAAATACTTGCCCATAAATACTTTGACCGGACAGGACGACCTGTCCTCGATACAAACCATCGCTTGCACCTTTATCAATCGTCACAGTATTACGGTGTTGATCTCTTGAGATAGAAAGGATTTCAGCTAACTGAAAACGCTCTTCCTTAGCTGGGGTCGCATTTAACTGAGCACGGAACCGAATGTTCTCTTGAGCAATGGAATGATATTTTTGATCTCTAACAGCGTACCGTCGCACTAAGCTAGTCAGCTTACGATTCTCTTCAATAATCTTACTTTGATCCTTAAAGAAATTAGCAACATAAGCAGTTGTTCGAAAAGGAACGTCTACCACGTACAATACTGGGTGCAATAGGATATTCAGCGTCGTCCGAATAGGCGTCAATTTCGAGTCACGATAATCCATCAAAATCATGGCGATCGACAGCATCACTGCAACCATGAACTTGACCAATAATGAGCTTTCCAGCCTATTTTCGTTTAAATCGTCGATGAGAGCTCTCCAGAAGACGACACTGTGCGTGCTGACTATTCAGCAGAATCAACCATACTGAGAAGAATAGTCCGAAGCCCAAAAGTCAAAACCATCATCATCCATACGTTCTAGAATACGTCCTCCCCCTCTTGCCACACAGGTCAGAGGGTCATCAGCCACTAAAACAGGGATGCCAGTTTCTTCCATCAACAGGCGATCAAGATCTCGCAATAATGCGCCACCGCCTGTTAGAACAATACCGCGATCAGCAACATCAGCCCCAAGTTC
>CALHTA010000317.1 GCA_938038645.1 uncultured Thiotrichaceae bacterium | reverse complement strand
GCTTCATCCAGTTCTCATCATCACGATCTGGCATGTCATCACGGGCATGACCACCGCGACTCTCATCACGGTTCGCTGCGCCACCAATAATTGACTGTGCCTGTAACAACAGGTTTTCTAATTCTAGTGTTTCAACTAGGTCCGTATTCCACATCATGCCACGATCAGATACTTTGACATCTTTGAAGCTGTCAAAGATTTCCTGCATCAGTTCAACGCCTTCATCCATACTTGGACCCGTGCGGAAAACAGCCGCTTTTTGCTGCATCACAATCTGCATTTTGTCGCGAATTGAAGCAGTTGTCGTGCCACCATCTGCGTTACGCAACTTATCGAAACGGGCCATAATGGCTTCAGTGACTTCTTCAGAAACAGGCTTGTGCGGTGTATTTGGCTTAACCAACTCCGCTGCACGAATCGCTGCTGCACGACCGAATACGACGATATCCAACAGTGAGTTAGAACCCAAACGGTTAGCACCGTGAACCGATACACAAGCCGCTTCACCGATAGCCATAAGGCCTGGTACAACTGCATCAGGATCACCGTCTTTCAGCGTTACCACTTCACCACGATAGTTAGTTGGAATACCGCCCATGTTGTAGTGAACGGTCGGTAGTACTGGAATCGGATCTTTGGCTACATCAACGCCAGCAAAGACTTTGGCACTGTCAGAAATACCCGGTAGACGCTCATCAATCACCTCGGCACCAAGATGCTGCAAGTTCAAGAAGATATGATCTTTATTCGGACCAACACCACGGCCTTCGTTAATCTCAATGGTCATTGAACGAGAAACCACATCACGAGATGCCAAGTCTTTAGCATTCGGCGCGTAACGCTCCATGAAGCGCTCGCCTTCTGAGTTGGTCAAATAACCACCCTCACCGCGAACACCTTCGGTAATTAGTACACCTGCGCCATAAATACCCGTCGGGTGGAATTGGATAAACTCCATATCCTGTAGTGGTAAACCTGCACGAAGTACCATGGCACTTCCGTCACCCGTACACGTGTGAGCGGAGGTCGCTGACTGGTAAGTACGACCTGCACCACCCGTCGCTAATACGACTTCGTGAGCACGGAAACGATGAATCTCACCTGTTGCCAAGTCCCACGCAATCACACCGCGACACTCGCCATCTTCCATAATTAGATCGGTAGCAAAGTACTCGATGTAAAACTCAGCTTTGTGCTTCAACGACTGCTGATACAGCGCATGCAAAATCGCATGACCCGTTCTATCTGCTGCCGCACAAGTACGCTCAGCTGGAGGACCTTCGCCATACTCAGTCGTCATTCCACCAAACGGGCGCTGGTAAATTTTACCTTCTTCCGTTCTTGAGAATGGCACACCGTAATGCTCAAGCTCAATAACCGCCGGAATCGCTTCACGGCACATATACTCAATAGCATCCTGATCACCCAGCCAGTCTGACCCTTTAACCGTGTCATACATGTGCCATTTCCAGTTATCAGGGCCCATGTTAGCGAGTGCTGCTGACATTCCACCTTGAGCCGCCACGGTGTGACTACGCGTCGGAAAGACCTTAGTAATACACGCCGTACTTAAACCTGCGGTCGCCATACCCAATGTCGCTCGAAGACCTGCGCCACCTGCACCGACAATAACCACGTCGTAATGATGGTCTATAATTTTGTAATTGCCTACTTGCATCGAATTAACCTCCGACCGCAATTTTTATAACTGAAAAGATGCCCATCGCTGCAAAAAAGAAACTTAAAAGCTTCATAATCAGAATGCTGAACATACGAATATTGGTATTTGAAACGTAGTCTTCAATAATCACTTGAAGGCCTAATGCTAGATGATAGAACGAAGCAAAGATCGTGAGAATTAACATCACTGAATTAAAGGGAGATTGCATCCAGTTAACAACAGTTTCATAAGTCGCCGTTGGCATGAGCGCCAAACTAAAACAAAACCATACAACAAGAGGAACTAAGGCAACTGCAGTGACACGTTGAACCCAAAAATGGTGCGTACCCTCACCGGCAGAACCATGGCCTTTGACCATTGATAATGGACTTCTTAAATTACTCATTTCATTCCCCTTATAGCAGCGCTACAACCCAAGTGAGACAGGTCAACACACCGGTAGCGGCCATTACAATGGTGCCCCACTCTTTTTGTTGATGCTTTTCTAAGCCTTTACCCATATCCCAAAGCAAATGGCGAATACCATTACAGAAATGGTAATAAAGCGTTGCTGTAAATCCAAACAGCACTAAATAACCAAACCAGCTCGACAAGAAACCTTGCATGGTGTTCCAGCTACTTTCACCACTAGCAGCTGCAGCGAGTGCAATCACTAATAAAATGAGTCCAGCTGTTAGCGCAGCACCTGTACCCCGGTGTACGACCGACAATTTTGCCGTCATCGGTAGATCATAGATCTGAAGATGTGGCGATAGAGGTCGACTATCATTCTTAGACATTTGTAATACCTGTGTTAAAAATCAATACAACGGCCATTCTTTTCCCAATCGCCATAGCGAGTAGGATCAAGCCCTTTTTTACGGCCACCAATTTCAACTGGTTTTGAAACGGGTGCATTATCTTTTGAATCCGATAGATCATTTTTGTTATCTGCAGGTTGAATGCCAACCTGTGTTGTTTTTTCACTATCTTTAGTTTCTTCTGCTTTACTCATAATGTTCAACCAACCTATTCAACTCACATCTTTCAAACCGGTTTACGTTAATGAAGGATGTGCTTGGTAAATAAATACTCGTTAGATCTCATTTCCATCAAACGGCTAACTGTGCGCTGAAACTCAAAAGCTAAACGCTTGCCTGTGTACAACGCTTTAGCTTCTGCTTCTGCGGAAACGACCACGTTTACGCCTCTGTCATAAAACTCATCGATCAGATTCACAAAACGTCTTGCAGCATCATCTTGCATGGTTGTCATCACTGGAATATTCGAGATTAAAACAGTGCTGAATTGCGTGGCTAACTCAATATAATCCAACGTTGATCTCGAACTCACGCAAAGCGTATCAAACTCAAACCATGCAACCGCTTTACAGCGCCTCTTAACCGGTATGTCTCTGCCGTTGATTTTCACTGGATCATTGATAATCTCAGCGTCCTTTCCAACCATCTTGATGAAGTATTGATTAAGCTCTTTCTGTATTTCTTCACCTGTTCCTATCAGATAAACTTCTGCACCTTCTAGAGTACGCATCCGATAATCCATCTCGCCAACAGAATTAACCACACGAGTGTGCTTCTCAAGGAGCGCTATCGCAGGCAAAAACTGCTGACGCTGCAAACCATCTTTATATAAACCAGAAGGCTCAATGTTAGACGTCGTGATTAAGGTTACACCATCCTGAAATAGGTACTTGAACAACCCTCCTAAAAGCATGGCATCTGTTATGTCATTGACGTGCATTTCATCAAGGCATAGCACTCTGGTATCTGCCGCAATTTTTTTAGCGACGGCCTTAAGAGGATCTTCTATATTGCCTTGCAGCCTCATCTGATCATGAACGGACTTCATAAAAGAATGAAAGTGGGTACGTTGCTTACGCTTTATGGGTAGATGCTTATAAAAGAAGTCGACAATAAAAGTCTTTCCACGACCGACGCCTCCCCAAATATAAACACCTGGAATAAGCTCAGGCTCTTCAACTTCATCTTTTCCGACTAAGGAAAGAAAGCGACCGAATAAGCCGGTTTTTTCTTTTGGTGGAGGTAATGATTTAGAAGTCGCTACTAGCGCGTCATACACAGGAGCTAAGGCTTCAACCAAAATAGCCTGATGTGCATCGGCTAAAATCTCTCCGCTAGCAATTGCCTCTTGATACAGAATCCACAGAGCTGAGCGGTCATTTTTAGGCACGTTTGATTGCACTTTGATCTGAGCTTGTTGCGGCAAGCGGATCACCTCATCGACTAATTTAAGTTCTACCTATAAAGCAATACGCTGGCAGTGTAATTTGAGGTGCAAATGATACGCTATTGAATAAAGGATTACATTCAAATTTCCCAATACTATATATTTAGATAGAGGAAACCGCCGTTTAGCATTGGTTTTTTCAATACTTATAAAGCATAATATCCGCATTAAAAATTTTCATTTCAGCTCCGACACTAGTGGCGAAGGACTTATGAAACATCTTACTACCTGCAACTTATTAAAAGAGCTAAGAGCCTTTTGCATCACGCGCCAAGAAGGCAGCATGAGCAAAGCATCTGAGATTCTTTATGCAAGTCAGCCTACTATCTCTTTACAGATAAAGACGCTGGAGGAAGAGCTTGAGGTCAAGTTATTCGAACGACGTGGACCTAGATTAAAGCTCACCACAGAAGGTGAGATTCTCTATGACCTTGTCAGTCCACTAGTACAAGGCATTGACCGAATTAAAGAAAGCTTTACTGCTCACTACGGTGACCTAACGAGTGGTGAGCTAACCATCGCCGCGGAAGAGTCTACAATCCTCTACACCTTGCCTAAGCCAATCCAGAAGTTTGTTAATGATCACCCTGGTATTCGCCTTAAGCTAGCCAATGTGACCGGCCGCGACGGACGCGACTTAATCTTATCGGATGAAGCTGACTTTGCTGTTGGCTCTATGCTGGATGTTCCCGACAACCTTCAGTACAAACCATTTGTCTCGTATCCTTCGGTTCTAATCATGCCAAAGGACCACCCGCTTTCAAAACTACCTAAAATCACGCTCGCGGATATTGGCAAGTATGGAATGATCTTACCGCCTTCTCAGTTTAGCAGCTGGCGCTTAGTGAAGATGGTGTTTGCACTCAATGGCAGCAACTATCGCGTCGTACTAGAAGCCGGTGGTTGGGAAGTGGTGAAAAAATACGTCAGCATTGGACTGGGTATATCGATTGTTACGGACATCTGTATTACCGAAGCTGACCGGGAGAATTTTGCAATCGTTAATTTGGATGAGTTCTTCCCTGCACGAAAATATGGAATTATTTCACGCGCTGGAAAAACGCTGTCAGCGCCTGCTCAAAAATTTATTGAGATACTCAATAGTGAGTATAACTAATGCCAGTAAACTATTAATTTATAACTATTTATATAGCCTGAATAGAAAGATTATTCTATAAGTTATATAACTCGCTTGCGGACTTTTTACAAATCCCGTACAACTTAATTTATTTGAATCATCTTTCGGAGTTTTTTATGCGTATTGTGCTGCTAGGTGCCCCCGGATCAGGCAAAGGTACCCAAGCCCAAAAATTAATTACTGAGTACGGGATACCTCAGGTATCAACTGGCGACTTACTGAGAGCTGCTGTTAGCGCGGGTAGTGAGTTGGGCAAAAAAGCCAAGTCAGCCATGGATGCGGG
>CALHTA010000316.1 GCA_938038645.1 uncultured Thiotrichaceae bacterium | reverse complement strand
TAACTACCGTCCACAATTCTACTTCCGTACGACTGACGTAACGGGTGCTTGTGAATTGCCGGAAGGTGTTGAAATGGTTATGCCGGGAGATAACATCAAAATGACAGTTACCCTAATTAACCCGATTGCAATGGATGATGGATTGCGTTTTGCGATTCGTGAAGGTGGCCGTACTGTTGGTGCGGGCGTTGTAGCAAAGGTTATTGAATAATAATAACTTCCTGTTATAATCGCGTCCCATTTGTTAGAGGCGGGGGTTGTAGGTCCTACTTCCCTCGTTTTTGTTGTTTCAGCTAATTTTCGATAAATTAGGCCAGTAGCTCAATTGGCAGAGCGACGGTCTCCAAAACCGTAGGTTGGGGGTTCGATTCCCTCCTGGCCTGCCATCTGAAACACAATGTATTAATTGAACAGGTGATAATTACATGGCAACTAGTGCTGAGTCTAAGAGCTCCACAATTGATATCATTAAGCTGTTGCTCGCATTATGCTTACTGATCGCTTCTATCGTAGTTTTTTACCAGTTTGAAGACTCTGTTTTATTCGGAGTGCTCGGCTTATTAGCTGTTGCTGGTGTGGGTGTTGCAATTGCAGCCACTACTACCCAAGGTAAAGGCTTGTTGTCTTTTATGGGTGCAGCAAGAACAGAAGTGCGCAAGATTGTTTGGCCTTCTCGTCAAGAAACCATGCAGACTACTCTTATGGTTTTCATTATCGTTGTTATTCTTTCGATTTTTCTTTGGTTCGTAGATATGCTGCTTGGTTGGGGTATTAAAGAACTCTTGGCCAGAGGTTAATAGTATGGCAATGCGATGGTATGTAGTCCACGCTTATTCAAATTTTGAAGCTCGCGTTAAAGAGTCTATTCAAGAACGTATAGAGCGTCTTGGTTTGCAAGAGCTTTTTGGTCGTATTTTGGTTCCTACCGAAGACGTAGTTGAAATGCGAGACGGGCAGAAGCGTAAAAGTACGCGCAAGTTTTTCCCAGGTTATGTTTTGGTTGAGATGGAAATGAACGATGATTCATGGCATCTAATCAAAGATACACCCAAAGTTTTAGGTTTTATCGGTGGTACCAGCGATAAGCCAGCACCCATAACTGAAAAAGAAGCGAATGCGATCATGCATCGTATAGAGGAGGGTGTTGATGCGCCTCGTCCTAAGGTTCTGTTTGAAGTTGGTGAAGTGGTGCGAGTTAAAGATGGGCCGTTTAATGACTTTAACGGTGTTGTCGAAGAGGCTAACTACGAGAAAAGTAAGTTGTTGGTTTCGGTACAGATTTTTGGACGTTCAACACCCGTTGAGCTCGAATTCTTTCAGGTTGAGAAAATCTGATTCTAATCATCTACTGGGGAGCCGAGAGGCGTAAGCACCCACTGGAGAAGTAATGGCTAAGAAAGTACAAGCATATATTAAGCTGCAGGTTCCTGCGGGTCAGGCAAACCCAAGTCCACCAGTTGGACCGGCGCTAGGTCAGCACGGTGTTCAGATCATGGAGTTCTGTAAGGCATTTAATGCTGCAACACAGAACGTAGAGTCTGGGTTGCCAATTCCTGTAGTTATCACAGTTTACAGTGATCGTAGTTTCACCTTTATCACGAAAACTCCGCCAGCAGCTGTTTTGATTCTTAAGGCGCTTGGTCTGAAGAGCGGTAGTGCGACGCCAAACAGTAAGAAAGTTGGCAAGATGAGTCGAGAGCAGGTAGAAGAAATTGTTAAGGTTAAAGAGCCTGATTTAACGGCTGCCGATATGGATGCTGCAGTTCGCACAATAGCTGGTACTGCTCGCAGTATGGGCATTGACGTGGAGGGTGTGTAAATGGCTAAGCTAACAAAGCGCCAAAAGTTGATTGCTGAGAAAATTAATACAGATACAGTTTATGGTGTGGTTGAAGGTTTTGATCTAATCAAAAGCCTCCCTCAGTCAAAGTTTGTTGAGAGTGTTGATGTCAGTGTGAATCTTGGTGTAGATCCACGTAAATCGGACCAAGTTGTGCGTGGCGCAACAGTATTGCCTAACGGTACGGGTAAAACCGTTCGCGTAGCTGTGTTTACACAGGGTGATAACGTTCAGGCGGCACAGGATGCTGGTGCAGATATCGTAGGATTTGACGACCTTGCTGATGAAGTTAAGAAAGGCAATATGGATTTCGATGTTGTAATCGCAAGTCCTGATGCAATGAGAATCGTTGGTCAGTTAGGTCAGATTTTAGGTCCTCGCGGTTTGATGCCTAACCCTAAGGTGGGTACGGTTACGCCGAATGTAGCAGAAGCTGTTAAAAATGCTAAGTCTGGACAGGTTCGTTACCGCACAGACCGAGCTGGTATAATCCACTGCCGCATTGGTAACGTTGAATTTGATTCAGCAAAATTAGAAGAGAATCTTGAGTCGTTATTGGTTGCTTTGAACAAAGGCAAGCCTTCTTCAGCAAAGGGTACTTATCTAAAGAAGGTGTCAATTTCTACTACGATGGGTCCAGGTGTGGTTGTTGATCACACAAGCATCAAAGTTTAATTAAGAATTCGAGCGTCACTTCGGTGACGCTTAAATGCCCTCCGGGGTTGCCAGAAATGGCAAGATGTACTTTTAAGTATGTCGTCGAAGACCGTAGGTGTTGCAAATTTTGTGACTTAAAAGATCCATTATTGCCTGCGCAGATGACGTAAGCCAAGTCAGAAATGGTTTGGGGCACGTCACTATGATCATCTTGATGGTTAAGATGTTTGTTTAACGGTGGTTTGTGCACCGAACAGAGAGGTAGATGCTGTGGCATTAACTTTGGTAGACAAAAAGAAGATTGTCTCTGAGGTCGCTACGGTGGCTGCAGAAGCTCATTCTGCGGTAGCTGCTGAATATCGCGGCCTAACCGTTGATGAAATGACAGAAATGCGCGTTAAAGCGCGTGAGTCTGGAGTTTATCTGCGTGTAGTAAAGAACAACCTAGCCAAACTAGCTGTCGTTGACACTGATTTTGAGTGTATGACTGAAAGCTTTTCTGGACCTTTGGTGTTGGCGTTTTCTCAGGAAGACCCAGGTTCTGCTGCTCGTTTGATTGAAGCTTTTGCAAAAGATCACGACAAGCTCGTTGTTAAATCTTTGGCTGTAGGTGGGGAGCTTTATCCTGCATCTGAGTTGAAGCGTTTATCTAAGTTGCCGACTCGCGATGAGGCACTAGCTATATTGGCTGGTACTCTAAGAGCTCCGCTAGATAAATTGGCACGTACTATTAATGAAGTGCCTGGAAAGCTTGTACGTACTGTTGCTGCTGTGCGTGATCAAAAAGAGACCGCTGCTTAATTGCAGTGTGTTTTTAATTTACTGTTTATACTGACTTTAAAAGTTTAGGAGAAATACAATGGCTGTTTCTAAAGAAGACATCCTAGAAGGCATTGCTAATTTATCAGTTATGGAGATCGTTGACCTGATCTCAGCAATGGAAGAAAAGTTTGGCGTTTCAGCTGCTGCTGCAGTTGCTGCTGCACCTGCTGCGGCTGCTGATGGTGGTGGCGCAGCTGCTGCTGAGCAGACTGAGTTTGATGTTGTTATGACTAGCTTCGGCGATAACAAGATCGGTGTTATCAAAGCAGTACGCGCATTAACAGGTCTAGGCTTGAAAGAAGCTAAGGCGATGGTTGAAGGCGTACCTGCTACTGTTAAAGAAGGCGCTTCTAAAGCTGATGCTGAAGATGCTGCTAAGCAACTTACAGAGGCTGGCGCAACTGCCGAGCTTAAGTAATTTGTAAGACCCTGAGGGTATTTTTACTCTCAAAAACGATGGGCTGGTAGCTAAAATAGCTGCCGGCCTTTTGTCGCTTTAAAGTGCTCCTGCCCGTTACTAGATGAGGAAACACGATGGCTTTGACCTTCTCTGAGAAGAAACGCATCCGTAAGGATTTTGGTAAACGTCCACAAGTTATGGACATTCCATCCCTTCTAGCGATTCAATTAAGCTCGTTTAGACAGTATTTGCAACCTGGTATTAAGCCTGAAGACCGAAAAGACATCGGTTTACATGGCGCGTTTAGCTCGGTTTTTCCTATTCATAGTTATTCTGGCTTTGTTACGCTTGAGTATGTGGATTACCGCTTAAGTGAAACCGTGTTTGATGTGCGTGAATGTCAACTGCGTGGATTAACTTATGCCGCTTCTCTTCGTGTGTTGTTGCGACTTGTCATCTACGATAAGGAAGCACCAAAGAACACACGTGTCGTCAAAGATATAAAAGAACAAGAAGTTTATCTTGGCGAAATGCCGTTGATGACGGAGAAAGGTACCTTTGTGATCAACGGTACTGAACGTGTAATAGTTTCTCAATTGCATCGTTCACCTGGTGTTTTCTTTGACCATGATAAAGGTAAAACAAACACATCGGGTAAGTTGTTACACAACGCTCGTGTTATCCCTTACCGTGGATCTTGGCTTGACTTTGAGTTTGACCCAAAAGATTCAGTATTTGTTCGTATCGATCGTCGCCGTAAACTACCAGCAACGGTATTACTGCGTGCATTAGGTATGGAGACAGAAGAAATTCTAGACTTCTTCTTCGACAACATCAGTGTCAGTCTCGCTAAAAGCAAAATCAGCATCGCTTTAGACCCTCAGCGTCTGCGAGGTGACCTGGCGACGTTTGATATTGAAGTCGGCGGCAAGATTGTTGTTGAGAAAGGTCGACGCGTAACAGCCAAGCACATTCGTCAATTGGAAAAGTCAGAAGTGAAAACTCTGGAAGTTCCTGACGAGTATATGATTGGTAAAGTCATTGCACACAACATCATTGATAAGTCCACGGGCGAGTTAATTGTTGCAGCCAATGCAGAAATCACTGATGCAGTTATCGAGACACTTCGTGATAACGGTATTAAAAAGTTCGAAATAATCTATAGCAATGAACTAGATTGCGGTGCATTTATTTCTAATACGTTGAATGTCGATCAGACGCAGTCTCAGTTAGAAGCTCAGGTAGAAATCTACCGAATGATGCGTCCTGGTGAGCCACCAACCAAAGAGTCAGCGGAAAACTTGTTCCATAACTTATTCTTCACTGAAGAGCGTTATGATCTTTCTGATGTAGGGCGCATGAAATTTAATCGTCGCCTTGAATATGAGGAAGAAGTAGGTCCATCAATCTTGTTTGATATGGGCTACTTAAGTTCACGTTCAGACGCCATGTCCAAAAGCTTGGTTGAAAGATTCGGTGGTCAATATGAGAAGCTGAAAGCTTCAGGTAAAGCTGATTCGGATATTGTTAATGTGCTGAAATGCTTGATCGATATTCGTAACGGTCACGGTGTGATTGATGATATTGATCACCTTGGTAATCGCCGCGTTCGAAGCGTCGGTGAGATGGCAGAGAATGCTTTCCGTATCGGTCTTGTTCGTGTAGAGCGTGCAGTTAAAGAGCGTTTGACGGTTGCTGAAAGCGAAGGCTTGATGCCTCAAGATATGGTTAACGCTAAGCCTGTTTCGGCGGCGGTTAAAGAATTCTTCGGTTCAAGTCAGCTGTCTCAGTTCATGGATCAGAATAATCCATTGTCTGAAGTGACACACAAGCGCCGTATTTCTGCATTAGGCCCAGGTGGTCTAACACGTGAGCGTGCTGGTTTTGAGGTTCGTGACGTACACCCGACTCATTATGGTCGTGTCTGTCCGATCGAAACACCGGAGGGGCCAAACATCGGTTTGATCAACTCTTTGGCTGTTTTCGCAAAAACCAATGATTACGGTTTCTTGGAGACGCCTTATCGTAAGGTGGTTGACGGTGTGGCCACGGCAAAGATTGATTACTTGTCAGCGATTGAAGAGTCAAGATTTGTTATTGCACAGGCTAATGCAGAACTTGATGAGAAGGGTGCTTTTGTTAAAGACCTTATCTCTACTCGTTATCAAAATGAATTTACATTGTCGGCAGCGTCAGATGTTGAGTATATGGATGTTTCGCCCAAGCAGATTGTATCTGTTGCGGCGTCTTTGATTCCATTCCTTGAGCACGACGATGCTAACCGTGCATTGATGGGTTCAAACATGCAACGTCAGGCTGTTCCTTGCTTACGTGCTGAAACGCCGGTTTCAGGTACGGGTATGGAGCGGGTTGTAGCGGTAGACTCTGGTTCAACCGTTACTGCGAATCGCGGTGGTGTTGTTGATGGTGTTGATGCTGCGCGTATCGTTGTTCGTGTAAATGATGATGAGGCGCAGGGTGGTGGTGTAGATATCTATAATCTCATCAAATATACGCGTTCAAATCAGAACACTTGTTTGAATCAGCGCCCTATCGTAAAGATAGGTGACGTTGTTGCTCGTGGTGATGTGTTGGCAGATGGTTCTTCAACTGATTTGGGTGAGCTTGCGCTTGGTCAAAACATGAAGATCGCCTTCATGCCTTGGAACGGTTACAACTACGAAGATTCGATTCTGATTTCTGAGCGTGTTGTTATAGAAGACCGCTTCACTTCGATTCACATCGAAGAGATCACCTGTCTTGCGCGTGATACAAAGTTGGGTCCTGAAGAGATTACAGCGGATATTCCAAATGTAAGTGAAAGTCTGCTTTCTAAGTTGGATGAGTCTGGAATCGTTCACGTCGGTGCCGAAGTAAAGCCGGGTGATATTCTGGTGGGTAAGGTTACACCTAAAGGTGAAACCCAGCTTACACCGGAGGAAAAACTTCTACGTGCAATCTTTGGTGAGAAAGCATCTGACGTTAAAGATACTTCTTCACGTGTTACTTCAAGCATGTTTGGTACGGTCATCGACGTACGTGTATTTACACGTGACGGCGTTGAAAAGGATGAGCGTGCAAAGTCAATCTGTGAAACGGAATTGGCGAAGGTTCGTAACGACTTGCGTGATGAGTTACGTGTATTTGAAGAAGATTTGTTTGATCGTGTTGCTAAATTAGTGCTTAACAAAGTGGCTGATGGTGGAACGGGTGATATCAAAGCGGGTGGAAAGGTTACTCGCAACTACTTAGATGAAATTGAGCGTAAAGATTGGTTCGCGTTGCGTATGCGCAATGACGAAGTAAACGAGCAGCTTGAAACCATGCATCAGTTGTTGCTTGAGCAGAAGAAGTTCTATGAAGAGCGCCTTCAAAAGCAAAAAGAGAAGCTGACTGCGGGTGATGATTTGGCACCTGGTGTGCTTAAAATGATCAAAGTATATGTTGCTGTTAAGCGCCGTATGCAGCCTGGTGACAAGATGGCGGGTCGTCACGGTAACAAAGGTGTGGTTTCACGCATTGTTCCTGTTGAAGATATGCCTTATATGGCCAATGGTGAGCCGATTGATATCGTCTTGAACCCATTGGGTGTACCGTCTCGAATGAATGTCGGTCAGGTTTTGGAGACTCATTTAGGTTGGGCTGCGAAAGGCTTGGGTGAAAAAATCGGTCGAATGATCGAGGCTAAGGCTAAAGTTGATGAGCTTCGTGAGTTCTTGAGTGAGATTTACAGTACTGGCGGAAATCCGTACCAAGGTGCTGGCGATATCGCAGAGATGAGCGATGAAGAAGTTCTGGA
>CALHTA010000315.1 GCA_938038645.1 uncultured Thiotrichaceae bacterium | reverse complement strand
GGTGGTGAGTGGCGGAGTCGGCAACTTCCTTTTATAGAGGTTCCCGGCCTTCGCCCCACACCAGATCGTGTGCGCGAAACTTTATTTAATTGGCTTCAAGGAAAGATTGCTACTTCCCGTTGCCTTGATTTATTTGCTGGTAGTGGTGCGATTGGTTTTGAAGCACTGTCTCGTTATGCTGCTGAGGTTGTTCTAGTCGAAAAGCATACAAAAGTTGCACAGCAATTAAGGGATAATCTAGCTTCTTTGAAAATAGAAGGTGAACGTAGGGCAACGATTGTTAACAAAGATGCGATTAAGTATCTTGGAGAGGCAGCTGAAGCCTTTGATATCATTTTCCTTGACCCACCTTATCGAAAGGGCTTGCTGCCTAAGGTATTGCAGCAAATTGTTTCAAGATCTTTATTGAGCACAAATGGACTTATTTATTTAGAGCATGAGTCCGAAGAGCAGTTCGATTGGCTACAATGGAATTTAGAAGTGTTAAAACAGAGCAAAGCAGGGCAGGTCTGTGGTGTTCTGTTAGAACCTAAAACACCACGGCCGTAAGTTAAAGGAAATGACTCCTTTAATTCATTGTTTGGATAGAGATATATTGACCGTCGTCATTGGTTCCAAGTAAATCAAGAAGCAGGGGATTGTGAACCTCCAAATCTGATAAGTCTGAACTGATGTTTTGCTCCGATACGTACGCAATGGATGTACCATCATCTACTAACACGTGATACCAAGGGCGGTCTTTAGGCGGGTGATTTTTAGCGTTAGTGTTATACCACTCATCGTCTGCACTGAATTCTGCGTCTACATCCACGATTACGCCACGAAAATTATAATGTTTGTGAAAAATGACTTGCCCAATGTTGTATTCAGCTTGATGGATTTGCATATGTCACCTTATTAGAACTATGTTTATTTATTATCACTGAAAATGGGGGAATATTGCGATATTTCAAGTAAATATTAAGCGATAAATTATTCTACCAAAGCTTTTCTGAACACGATGTGAGTTTAACCCGAGATTTATACACCTATGACTATCACTGATACGTTTGAGCAACGCCCAGTCTTTATTTCAATTGTTGGAGCGTCGTGCTCAGGTAAAACGGCATTGGCTAAAAACATAGCTAAACGCTTCGCTGATGATCAAGTCAGTGTGATCGCTGAAGACGCTTATTATAAAAGACAGGATCACATGAGCGTTGCAGAGCGCGTTGAGACTAACTACGATCATCCCAGCGCTTTTGATCATGCCTTGCTTTGTGAACATATCGATCAGTTACGTAGTGGTCATTCCATAGAATGCCCAACTTATGACTACGTGAATCACAATCGAGCTAAAAAAACGGTGCCAATTGCAGCAACTCCCGTTGTCATTATTGAAGGCATTTTACTCTATCACCTAGCAACGTTACGCGACTTGTTTTCATTGAAGTTGTTTATCGATACTCCCTTGGATATTTGCCTAGCGAGAAGAGTTGAGAGAGATGTGAATGAACGAGGCAGGACGGTGGAATCTGTCTTATCTCAGTATCAAAAAACAGTGCGTCCCATGTATCAAGAATTTATTGAGCCTTCGAAGTTTCATGCTGACCTGATTGTGCCAATGGGGGGCAGAAACCCCATCGCCTTGGATGTACTGGATAGCAAGATCCGACAGTTGATTATTCAATCGACTTAAACTTTCTTGATTTAGCAAGCTAATTAAAAATGTGTTTGAAATAAAGTCAAATAATTATGTAGTTTAGTTACAATTATGTGGGCCAAATAAAGCGCTCAATCCTTGATAATAATTTATCTTGAAGTTAAACTACATTTATTAACTAACCCACTTAGGTAAAAGGTATGACAATCAAAGTTGGCATAAATGGATTTGGCCGCATCGGTCGTATGGTATTTCGTGCTGCTATCCAAAACTTTAATGATATTGAAGTCGTTGCGGTTAACGATCTGCTTGACCCTGAGTACCTTGCCTACTTATTAAAGCATGATTCTGTTCACCGTCGTTTTAATGGTGAAGTGTCGGTTGAAGGCAGTAACCTTGTTGTTAATGGAAAGACAGTTCGTTTAACAGCTGAGCGTGATCCAGAGCAGCTAAAGTGGGATGAAGCAGGTGTTGATGTCGTTGTTGAATCAACTGGAATCTTCCTAACTAAAGAGACTGCTGAAGCTCATTTGAAAGCGGGCGCTAAGCGTGTAGTACTTTCAGCTCCATCTAAAGACGATACACCTATGTTTGTTTATGGTGTTAACCATGAAACTTATGCGGGTCAAACTATTGTTTCAAATGCTTCTTGCACAACAAATTGCCTCGCGCCTGTCGCAAAAGTTCTTAATGACAGCTTTGGCATCAAGCGTGGTTTGATGACAACCGTTCATGCGGCAACGTCTAGCCAGAACCCTGTCGATGGTGTTTCTAGAAAGAACTATCGTTTGGGCCGAGGGATTTTGGAAAATATTATTCCTTCTTCAACGGGAGCGGCAAAAGCGGTTGGTAAAGTATTGCCAAGTTTGGAAGGCAAGTTGACGGGCATGGCGTTTCGTATTCCTGCCTCTAACGTATCCGTCGTTGATTTAACGGTTGAGCTTGACAAGAAAGCACCTTACGCAGAGATTTGTAAGGCAATGAAAGAAGCGGCAGAGGGCTCTATGAAGGGTGTGCTTGCTTATACTGAAGAAGCGGTTGTTTCGACTGATTTTGTAGGTGAGAGCTGTACTTCAAACTTCGATGCAACAGCGGGTGTTGCGCTTGATGATAATTTTGTAAAAGTGATCGCTTGGTATGATAACGAGTGGGGCTACTCAAATAAAATGCTGGATATGGTACGCGTTGTGTCTTAATACACCACACGCCATTGGCTACCAGCATTTCTTTTGCCGGCTCCTTTATTGGAAGCCGGCTTTTTTTTACAAAAAATTCATAAACAGTGAAATTTAAATAAACTAATAGAATCTAACGAGTTGAGCGTTTAGACTGCATGGCCGCGCTGCGGAATCAGATTGTCGATAATTCATTCAAAAAAGTAACCGTATTAAAGTAATGACTACCGAAAACACTAAAAATACCAAGCAAAATCCATTTATTGATTTGATCGTCAGTATCGTTATCCCTACATTGATACTAATGAAACTCAGTGGTGAAGATAATCTCGGCCCATTGGGGGCTCTGTTATTAGCGCTCGCATTTCCTTTATTTTGGGGTTTATACGAACTCATTGTTAATAAAAAGAAAAACTTTGTCGCCATACTCGGCATCATTAGTGTTTTGTTGACCGGAGGGATCGGAGTCCTTGAACTTGATAATAAGTGGTTGGCTATTAAAGAAGCTGCGATTCCAGCGGCAATTGGAATTGGTGTGCTAATTTCTAGTTACACTAAGTATCCTTTAGTGAAGACATTGCTCTATAACCCGGCTGTACTAAATGTCGAAAAGATAAATAGTAAGTTGGAAGAAAAAGATAATAAGCCTCAGTTTGAGAAGCAACTACTCAGTGCAAACTTCTTACTTGCAGGGACTTTCTTTTTCTCGGCGGTAATGAATTATGCATTGGCTAAGTGGGTGGTCGTAAGCCCATCAGGCACGGAAGCATTTAATCAAGAGCTTGGGAAAATGATGGCAATGAGCTATCCAGTCATTGCTATACCTTCAATGATTATGATGCTGGGTATTTTCTATTATCTGTGGCGAACCATAAATCGTTTGTCTGGATTAGAGCTTGAAGAAGTCATTGCTTCAAAAGAATAAATTGATTGCATAACCGAATAATTTGCCAAGGCCTAAAGAGGGCTTGGTTTTAGTAAACTAGAAATAATGAAGAAAAAACTACCTGAATTGCTGGAGCAATACGAGGATTTGGTAATCCTTTGGTCCCTTCGTGTCCTTTATGATCTTAAGGGATACATGCGTATGGACACCGAATACGGCCTTTATGGCCATGATCGGGCACTCAGTGTTGTCGGATTGGAGCATCTGATTGATAAGCATGATGATGAAAACCCGATATCGAAGAAAAAATTTCGTAAGATTTTAAAAGCGCAAAGCGAGTTATACGAAGCGAAAACCCAACAATATGATGGTGTTCTTTTTCATAATATTACTGAGCTAGGTAAGCTAGTGGAGCTGAGTGATACAGAGAAAAAGCTATTGTCATTTGGTACTTTGATCCATGCGATCAAAGATCTCACCGAAGTCTGTGGAGTTTTGGGTGACCTGACTGCGCGTGGTGTAGTTAACACACTTAGTATCATTTTGGATGTTGACCCTTCAAGTATTCGCCAAGCACTTTCAACGGATGGTTTACTAAACCGGACGGGGCTGCTGCGTCTGGACTGTAATTACCCTGACGAATTGGATGATCAGCTGGAGTTGCTTGATGAGATAACGGATGTACTGCTGGATGACGAGCAGTTAGACATTATGCAATCGTTGCGCCGATTTTTTAAAGTCGGGCGCGAAGCGACGCTTACCCCTGAAGATTTTTTACATGCCAGCAAAGACTACAATCTGGTGCGTAAGTATTTAAAGGCTGCGAGTGACAAACGCCTCAAAGGTGCGAATATATTAATCTATGGTCCACCTGGAACAGGTAAGACTGAGATGGTTCGCACGCTGGCCAAAAACCTTGATTGCCCGCTTTATGAAGTCAATAACACCGGTGAAGGGGTTGCTGATGGTTATGAAAAAGCCCGTATAGATTCATACCAATTATGCCAGCAGGTTCTGAAGCGAACGCCAAACACTTTAATTCTCTTTGATGAAATAGAGGATGTTTTCCTTCGTGATGGCAGTATGGAAAGGTTTGGGATTCGTACAAGCTCGGATACAAAAAAGGGTTGGTTTAATCAGCTCTTAGAAGAGAATACGCTGCCGGCGATTTGGGTTTCGAATGTTATTCATCATATTGATGAGGCTATCCTGCGCCGATTTGATTATGTGATGGAGCTAAAAACGCCACCTCGTCAGACTCGTATCAAAATGTTTCGTAAATATGCGGAAAAGTTGGGCGTCAGCGAAAAGTGGTTAGAGAAAATTGCTACTAATGAATACCTCGCTCCAGGTCTTATCTCTCGTGCAGTGAAGGTTGTTTCAGAGTTGGGTCTTGAAACTCAAGCGGAAGTTGAAGCGAACCTTGAGCAGGTGATCAGTAATACACTGGCTGCGATGGGGTACGATAAAGACTTAGCAAAAGGAGTTCAGTCTCCAATTACTTATCGTTTGGATGCACTAAACCCAGATTATGATTTAGTTGCTCTTCAAGAAGCGCTCACTAAGCAGCCAAAAGGGCGTATCTGTTTATATGGTCGCCCAGGCACAGGTAAGAGTGAATTCGCAAGACACATTGCGGACAAGCTAGACATCCCGTTGATCACAAAACGCGCGTCAGATTTGCTCGACCCATATTTGGGTATGACTGAGCGTCATTTGAGTGAAATGTTTGAGCAAGCGAATGATGAAGAGTCGATTCTTTTATTAGATGAGGCGGATAGCTTCTTGCAAGACAGAACGAAAGCGCGTGAAAGTTGGCAGGTAACGCAGGTAAATGAATTGCTAACTCAGATGGAGCAGTTCGATGGATTGTTTTTCTGCTCAACCAACTTGATGGAGCAGCTAGATCAGGCGTCGCTTCGCCGATTTGATCTGAAGATAAAATTTGATTACATCAAACCAGAGCAGCTTTGGACTTTGTTCAAGCAAGTGCTTGAAGACTATAAAGTTGAAGCGCTTGACGAGACGGTTTGGAAGAAAAAAGTTACAGGCCTTCAAGGGTTAACGCCCGGAGATTTTGCAACAGTAGCGCGACAAAATCGTTTTTCTGGAAACCCGCTGAGTGCAGAGACTTTGCTCGATGGTCTGATGCGTGAGCTTACTTTTAAAGAGCACGGTGCCTTTAAGAATATGGGCTTTATTAATAATGGTTGATAAAGATCGGCTTGCATGATTAAAGGTCAGGAATAAAAAATGCCCCAGCATTTCTGCTGGGGCATTTT
This sequence comes from uncultured Thiotrichaceae bacterium, assembly GCA_938038645.1. Taxonomy (GTDB): domain Bacteria; phylum Pseudomonadota; class Gammaproteobacteria; order Thiotrichales; family Thiotrichaceae; genus Leucothrix. The sequence continues at coordinate 1,437 of CALHTA010000315.1, read as the reverse complement.
TGATGGAAATGGCTAATGAAATTGTTTAGTTAAGGCACTTGAGGAATGTGCATACCAACCATTTCTCGCATCACTCGCAAAACCTGAGTGCTGTAACCAAACTCATTGTCATACCAAACGTAAAGCACACAGCTGTTATCTTGGGAGATAGTCGCAACTGAATCAAAAATGCCAGGCTCGGGTGTACCAACAAAATCTGTCGACACTGATTCCGTAGAGGAGGAGTAGGCAATTTGATCTCGAAGTTCTGAATCTAATGACGCTAGTCGTACATGGTCATTTATTTCATCGCGCGATGCAGATTTTTCAAGATTTAGCTTAATGACTGCCATTGAAACATTGGGTGTTGGTACTCGAATAGCATTACCAGTCAGCTTGCCTTCTAACTCAGGAAGGGCTTTTGATACTGCTTTAGCAGCTCCTGTTGATGTTAGCACCATATTTAACGGGGCACTTCGTCCACGTCGATCAGCACTATGATAGTTATCGATTAGGTTTTGGTCGTTAGTGTATGAGTGGACTGTTTCAACATGGCCATTGATAACCCCATATTCATCATTCATGATTTTCAAGACAGGCGTTATCGCATTGGTTGTGCAAGACGCGGCGCACACTATCGTGTCAGAAGGATCAATGTCTTGATGATTGACGCCGTAGACGATGTTTTTAATTGCGCCTTTTGCAGGCGCAGTAAGCAGAACTTTTGCTGCGCCTTTTGGCGTTAAGTGACGACCCAATGCGGCTTCATCTTTAAATACGCCAGTGTTATCAACGATTAATGCATTATCGATACCATGTTCAGTGTAATCAATATCTTCTGGTGAGCCAGCGTAGATAACCTTGATGTAATTACCGTTTGCTATAATCGCGCTGTTTTCGTGATCAACTCGGATAGATCCATTGAATGGGCCATGAATAGAATCTCTACGGAGCAAGCTAGCTCGCTTTTCAAGATCTCCTTCGCCTTTACTGCGAACAACAATTGCCCGTAGGCGAAGCTTATTACCAGCTGTCGTTCTTTCAATTAGTAATCTTGCTAAAATTCGACCAATTCGCCCAAAACCATACAAAACAACATCTTGTGGTTTATCTAGCAAACTTATTTTGCCATGATTTGCTGGGTCAACGGCGCTTTTTAGGTAATCTTCTAAAGGCTGGTCGTTGGTTAGCTGAGAGAAATTGTAAGCGAGCATACCGATATCAATGCGTGAAACGCCAAGATTCATTTCTTGTAAGACTGTTAATACTTTAGTGGTCGTTTCAAGTTTAAGGGTCTGTCCGACCATCTTCTGACCTGAACGATGTGCTTTAATAATGTCGATGGTCGAAGAGTTCATGAGCTTGCGGCCGAATACCGAAATGATGACGCCCATTTCTCGATACATCATCCCAACCGTTGGGATCATTTTTTCGGCAAGTGTTTGCTCATTCAGATAA
>CALHTA010000314.1 GCA_938038645.1 uncultured Thiotrichaceae bacterium | reverse complement strand
GACGGGTCCGTTTTGATCGGGACTCGCCTCGCGCTAAGGTACGTTCATTGCTTAAACGAATCGTATCTTGATACTGCTTTTGCGCTGCAGCATTGTTATTTTCTTTTCTTAAAGCTTCAGCTTGTTGAAAGCGATCTTTAGGGTCGTCACGGTGCATAGCGATATCCGGTGCCTTGAATGCTAATTGTATCAGACATTAGTTGCCGGTTTGATAGCCCATACTGTTGAAAGTTCTATTAAAATATTGCACCGACTATTGCAGTACCTAATGCTGCGCCTGCTGCCCCACCAATTGGTCCTCCAGCCGCAGTTCCTGCGATAGCGCCAGCGGTACCTGCTGCTGCACCTGCAACAGAGCCAACCACACCAATAGCACCTGATGCGACCTGTTGAGCGCTACAGCCTGTTAGTAGTAAGTAACCACAAACCAAGGAAATCATGGAAAGCTTTTTCATTGTATTATCGTCCGTTTTATCGTTTTTCGTTGGTTAATGTTCCAGTTCTGGTAGTGCTGAGCCGCTGGTTTCAGATGCTACTGTAGCTTTGTCGTCTGAGCTAGGGTTTTGTTCAAAATTTAGACGCCATTCTAAGTTGTTCTTAGAAGTAGCATTTTCCATCGCTTCTTCTTTGGTAATACGCCCTGCTAAACAGTGCTCGATAAGCGATTGGTCAAAGGTGTGCATACCATCGGTTGAGCCTTTTTCCATCAATGCGCTGAGTTCGTGCGTTTTACCTTTGCGAATCACTTCAGATACAAAGGGTGTATTGATTAACACTTCGCTGGCTAGCACGCGTTTTCCATTTACATCTGGAATTAATCGCTGCGCAACAATGCCGCGAAGGTTTAGAGAAAGGTCCATTAAAATCCGTTGCTTTTGATCAGCAGGGAAAAGATAGAGCAAGCGATCTAAAGCTTGTGTTGCATTGGTTGCGTGCAAAGTCGTGATTACTAAATGTCCGGTATCTGCAAAACCCATCGCTGAGTCAACCGTTTCAGTATCGCGAACCTCACCAACCATAACAACGTCGGGTGCTTCACGCATGGCTTCGCGCATTGCATTCTTGTAAGAGTGAGTATCAAAACCAACTTCTCGTTGGCCGATGATGGACTTGTCATGCTTGAAAACAAATTCAATCGGGTCTTCAATCGTTAGGATGTGACCTGCATGACGCTCATTTCGATATTGAATAAGCGACGCCATTGATGTTGACTTACCCGCGCCGGTTGATCCAACAAACAGCATTAAGCCATCTTTTTTCATGACGAGTTCTTTTAGGATTTCAGGCAAACCGAGTCCTTCAGGCGACATGATGTCAGATCGTACATGACGGATAACCATCGAGACTTCACCGCGTTGGTGGTAAGCGTTTAATCGGAAGCGGCCAACGTCACGAATGGCCATTCCTTTGTTAATTTCTTTGGTCTGTTTGAAGCTTTCCCACTCCAAGTCGTTGAGCATAGATCGAGCGAGTGCTGCGATCATTCCAGGCTTCATAGACTCTTTAGTAAGGTGCTTAAAACCGCCCATGACTTTTATAGAGGCTCTTGCGCCCGTTGTTAAGTAAAGGTCAGAGGCTTCATGTTTAACCATGGCCGCTAAAAACGCGGTAACTTGTGGGCTATTTTCTATCATTCTGCAGCCTCGTCGTATAGTTCTTCAATTGAAAGTTTATCGGTGCCCTTAAAGAAGTCTTCTTTCTTGGAATCGCGGCTGCCGAGTTTGAGTTTTAGTCGTAAATCATTAATCGAGTCAGCATTTCGCATGCCTTCTTGAACCGTGATCAAACCTGCATCGATCATATGGAACAGTGCTTGATCAAAGGTACACATCCCCAATTGATTGGATTTCGCCATGAGTTCTTTCATTCCAGAGACGTCACCTTTGAGGATTAAGTCCGCCATCATTGGGGTATTAATTAATACCTCTACGGCTGGGAAGCGTCCTTTGCCATCTTTTTTACGGGTCAAACGTTGTGAAACGACGGCTTTTAAATTGAGCGATAAATCCATCAATAGCTGCTCGCGGCGTTCATCAGGGAAAAAGTTGATAATCCGGTCGATTGCTTGGTTAGTACTGTTGGCGTGTAAAGTCGTTAAGCAGAGGTGACCTGTTTCAGCATAGGCAATGGCATATTCCATCGACTCGCGATCGCGCACCTCACCGAGCAAGATTACGTCAGGCGCCTGACGCAAGGTGTTCTTCATGGCAATTTCGTAGTTATCTGTATCCAGACCCACTTCGCGTTGAGTGATTAAGCAATTTTTATGTTTATGGGTAAATTCAATCGGGTCTTCGATAGTGATGATGTGCCCGTGAGTCTTTTCATTTCGCAGGTCAATCATTGCCGCGAGGGTAGTTGATTTACCCGAACCGGTTGCACCTACCATGATCACTAAACCACGTGAGGTCATAGTGATGTCTTGTAATACAGGAGGAACACCCAAAGCTTTAAAACTTGGAATTTCACCGGGGATATGTCTGAGTACCATTCCCGAGCAGCCGCGCTGGGTAAAGGCATTAACACGAAAACGGTCTGACCCCGGTAAGCTAATCGAGAAATTCCCTTCCATATGCTCTTCAAAGGTACGCATCTGTTTGTCGTTCATAATTGAACGCACTAACATTCGCGACTGATCTTCAGATAGAGGTTGATTCGACAGATGTTTAACGTGGCCATTAATCTTGGCGCTGGGTGGAGCACCGGCGGTCACAAACAGGTCCGAACCTTTCAGTTTTAAGACGTTACGTAGCAGGTTATGCACGTACGCCATAGCACTCTCTTTATCCATCGAGGTCCCCTTTAAGAACTTCTATTGCTTAGCAATTATTTTTATTTATTTAAAAGTATCGGTTCTATTAACGATTATTATTTTTGGAATAATAGAACACCGTATCTGTACAGAGGCTTACGCAAAAACGTGCCATATCATTTATAGCGCGTCAGGGCTGTCCGCTTTGGCAATGGCTACTTCTCGAGAGATAGCGCCTTGCGACATCAATTTTTGCAGTGATTGATCCAAAGTCTGCATGCCTTCGCCGGAGCTGGTTTGCAGTGTTGATTTCATTTGAGCAATCTTATTTTCACGAATCATAGAGCGAATAGCTCGTGTTCCAATGAGTACTTCGTGTGCTGCTACTCGGCCACCGCCTGTTTTCTTGAGCAGTGTCTGGGAAATAATGGCCTGCAATGATTCTGAAATCATAGAGCGAATCATGTCTTTCTCAGCCGCTGGGAATACATCAACAATACGGTCAACGGTTTTAGGCGCACTGGTTGTATGCAATGTACCGAATACTAAGTGACCGGTTTCTGCGGCTGTCAGTGCAAGTCGAATGGTTTCTAAGTCACGAAGCTCACCCACCAAAATGGTATCGGGGTCTTCACGCAAAGCTGATCGAAGTGATGCCTCAAAACTTTGAGTATCTCGATGAACTTCTCGTTGGTTGACTAGGCACTTTTTACTTTCGTGAACAAATTCAATCGGGTCTTCAAGTGTGAGGATATGACCGTAGTCGTTTCGGTTTTTGTAATCAATCATCGCGGCCAGCGTGGTTGATTTACCCGAACCGGTTGGGCCGGTGACCAAAACAAGTCCGCGAGGCTTGTCAGTAATTTTCTTGAAAATAGCCGGACAGTTTAGATCCTCCAGCGATAGTATTTTACTAGGGATGGTTCTAAATACTGCAGCTGCACCGCGGTTTTGGTTAAAGGCGTTAACACGAAAACGAGCAACACCAGGAATTTCAAACGAAAAGTCAGTTTCCCAATATTCTTCGTAATCCTTTCGCTGCTTATCATTCATAATGTCATACACCATGCTGTGAACATCTTTATGTTCAAGCACTGGAAGATTGACACGTCGCATGTCACCGTCTACACGAATGATAGGGGGTTGCCCCGCTGAAATATGTAAGTCAGACGCGTTATTCTTTACCGAAAATGCCAGCAGTTGTGTAATATCCATAGTGTAATTTTTGTTATTATTAAGAATATAAATTGACCGTATCACAGATGCCTAAAATACTTCATAACCTTCAGACAATTGGCAGCGAGATTGCGCAATCATGCGAGGCTGCTAACCGCCAGTCAGAAGACGTTCAGCTGTTAGCGGTGAGCAAGCGTCATAGTGCGGATGCAATCCGTGAAGCTTATGCTGCAGGGCAGCGAGCGTTTGGTGAAAACTACGTTCAAGAAATGCTTGAGAAATCACAGCAATTAGCCGAGCTTGATATCGAATGGCATTTCATTGGGCCGTTACAATCTAACAAAACTAAAGATGTAGCGATGACGGCAAGTTGGGTGCATACCGTTGACCGTTTGAAAATTGCACGTAGGCTAAGTGAGCAGCGACCGACTCATTTGCCGCCTTTAAATATCTGCTTACAGGTGAATGTGAATCAGGAAGCGAGCAAGTCAGGGATAGCACTGGATGCGGTTAATGAGTTAGTCGAGACGGTTGAGCAGCTGCCCAATTTAAAACTGCGTGGTTTGATGGCTATTCCAGAGTCAACTACGGACGTGAGTAAACAGCGTGCTAATTTTGCTTTGCTAGCTAACGCGCAATCAGCACTTAATAATGACGCAGGCTTCTCTCTGGATACGCTTTCTATGGGCATGAGTGGTG
>CALHTA010000313.1 GCA_938038645.1 uncultured Thiotrichaceae bacterium | reverse complement strand
TGCTAATTTTAGATTATTTTTAGAGGGCATTCCCGCCATCAGACTGACACAAACAGCAGACTCTAACAGCATTATGGCTTACATTGAGATGAAAAAATCATCTCTCATTTCTCAGGAACAATCGAACGCTTTTCAACCTGGCCGCTTGGAAAACAAGGAGCCTATCGTTGATATGTACTTACGGTTTTTAAGTGCGCGCGACTGGAACTGCGTCAGCAAATCGACCTTAGTCCGCTCTTATCATCAAATCGTTACTTTTCCACCAAGCTCTCGACAGGAAATAGAATCAACACTGTTTAAAATGTTCAACAGTCAGCTTGATAGCAGCACTATTCAGAACTGTGTCACGATTTTCATGAAATCAGATCTATTTAACTTATCGTTGAAAGGTAAGGACGAGTCGCCTGAAAATAAGCTATGGAAAATGGACAAACGTAAAAGCTACATCCGTGATATCGATTTCTCATTATTATCGCGACTGCTTTATGGAATCCAAGAAAATAAACAGACTGTTGACCCAATGGCTATTGCTAGCATCCTCTATGGAAAATACAGTCAAGCCGACTTAAACCAGCTCATTTCTGATGCTAGCACCAAGTTGGTCTCACTGAATGGCTAAGCAAATAAGCTAATAAATTGGTTTAATCAATAAACTGTAGGCCAAAACGTTGTAAACTAGGTGGCCGGAGTCGTGAGACTCCACTACCAACCTCAGGATAACACCGTGAGTGCCACCGTTTTTTCTTCGCTAAAACTACATCCCAGCTTGATCGAGAACCTAAAGTCACTCGATTACACTGAAATGACCCCTATCCAAGCCTTAAGTCTTCCTGATATTTTGGAAGGCAAAGACGTCATTGCTCAGGGAAAAACGGGCTCGGGCAAGACAGCGGCATTTGGCTTGGGGCTTTTAAACCGCTTAGACGTTGAACGCTTTCGCATTCAGGCATTAGTACTGTGTCCGACTCGCGAACTGGCTGATCAAGTAGCGAAGGAAGTCCGCAAGCTAGCACGCAGTATTCATAATATAAAAGTATTAACACTCTGTGGCGGTATGCCTTTTGGCCCGCAAGCGGGTTCTTTAGAGCATGGTGCTCATATCATTATTGGAACCCCCGGGCGAATTGAAGATCATTTAAAGCGCGGCACATTGAAATTTAATCATGTGCATACGTTAGTGCTTGACGAAGCAGACCGTATGTTAGAAATGGGCTTCCAAGACACCATTGAAACGATTATCGAGCAAACGCCTGAGCATCGCCAAACGATGCTGTTTAGTGCAACGTTTCCAAAGCAAATCAAGAAGATCTCCAATAGCATTATGCAGAATCCCGTCATGGTGAAAGCGCCTTCGCTTCATGACAACAGCATTATTAAGCAGCATTTCTACACAACTTCCGATCCATACAGACTCACAGCGCTACGACTTTTATTGCAACACTATCGGTCCGAGTCGACCGTTATTTTTTGCAATACTAAGCGAGATACCCAGCAAGTAGCTGATGCGCTACTTCAAAACGGTTATAGCGCACTGGCTTTACACGGTGATTTAGAGCAGCGCGATCGGGATAAAACCCTAGTTCGTTTTGCCAACAAAAGCATTTCTGTTTTAGTTGCAACGGATGTTGCCGCCAGAGGTCTGGATATCAATGCGATCGACATGGTAATCAATTATCATATTGCCAACGACCCAGAAGTTCATCTTCACAGAATAGGTAGAACGGGACGCGCTGGCAGCACGGGTGTAGCTTGCTCCTTATACTCAGAAGCAGAAGCGCATCGGGTGGCTTTGCTAGATGGTGATATTGATCCAATCAATGATACAGAGGAACTACCGCCATTAAGCTTGTTAGACAACCCGCCTGTCGTACCAATGATGAGTACAATCTTGATTGATGGCGGAAAAAAGCAAAAACTCCGCCCCGGTGATATTTTGGGAGCCTTAACAGGCGAGAATGGCATTGAAGGCAAGCAAGTTGGTAAAATACATATCTTTGATAATTGGGCTTACGTTGCAGTAGCCCTTGATGCCGTCAGACCCGCATTGCGAAAATTAGGCGGCGGAAAATTAAAAGGTCGAACGTTTCGATCTAGACAAGTGCGAGATTAGGTTCGGGAAACAGTATGTTCGTCTACGCTATTAATATAAGTGGTTTACCTCAGGATGATGATGCGTTCAACATCATGAATGCTGAGTACAACACGACTAAAGCCGAGTTTGAACAGGCTATTGCTGGTCGCACAAAAATTATCGTTGCCGACCCAAGTCGTGACGGTGAAATGTTTTTTGAGCGAGAGTTAAAAAACCTAGGCCAATCATTTTCAGCGCTTTCAAGAGCCGGTCTCTTTTTTACCGTTTTACGCAAGCGCTACAATGGTAATTATAAGCTTGTCGCTGATTTTACAATCTCATTAAAAGTTGGCCGTAAAGCATGGCGTGAAGAACGCCTTAGGGTTGAAGCTGCCAGTGAATCGCTCGAGTCATTTCTTTGCAAAGAAGCCTCATCTGAGGATATGGAAGTCCTGCGCCCGCTCTTCCCAGAGTCCATCAATACCTATTTACAAGACGATGAAACAGGTGTTTCGAAAGGCTCCGAAATCATGCAGACGGTGTTTCCTTCATTAAAAGGAAGCGACTGCCGCCGAATCTTCCATGAAATGCAAACGCTGCATGAAAAACGTGCGGCAAAATGGAAAAGCCGATTTGGCTGTGTATGGGTATCCGCCTATTTCATTATGGCAGTGCTGATTACCTACTGCATTTATGAATGGTTAACGGGCAGTTTTAGCTGGCATGGCTTACTAGCTGCGCCCAGCGCACTGATTTTATCTATTGTCCCAGTTGTAGGGTCAACACTTGCCAGCATAGCTGCCGTTAAGCTTTGGGGTTGGCCCATCTGGTTAGCATTCGTTACCTTCTTTTGGTATTACATTCCCGCTGTTTACCTTGTTTGTCAGCTTATTGCCGCTTCATTTAGAGGCGAAGGAAAAGCGGCTTGGAACAAGCTGATAGGCAGGAAAAGCGATGCCTACGACGATGATGATTGATCACCAGAGATAGACAGCTTCACCTCAAAACAAGCGCCACTTTCATTAGGAATTAATCGAATAGACCCTTTCCAAGTTTGAAGTAACGCTTGCACGATTCCTAAACCAAGGCCTGTTCCACCCTCTTCTCTTTGCGTTGTAAAGAATGGAGTGAATACGTTTTCTTGGTTAGCCTCTGAAATACCAGATCCATTATCTTGCAAAGTAATCAAACACTCAGAAGACACAACATCAACTGTCATATCAATATGATCTGCACCATGCTGTAAGCTGTTTTCAAACAGATTAGTCAGCACGGTTTCAAAGGCAATCGGCGCGATATTGAGATACAAATCAGACATTTCGTAATCGATTTTCAAACCACGTTTTTCATACGCACTCGCTAACAACTTCACTATTGGAAAAACATTCGTATGTTCATTCGTAGCCTGCAATGAGTCTGCGCGCGCCTGCTCTAACAAACGATTGACCAGACGTTTTAACCGCTCCGTATCATCGTATAAATTATCAATGAAACGCTGCCTTTGCTCTTGTGGCATGTCTTCACCGTGTTCTTGCAACAACTCTAAAGCACCCTGCATTGAGGTCAGCGGCGTCTTAAATTCATGAGAGACATGCGATGCAAATCGATCGATATAGGTAGAGCGCTCTTTTAAGGTTTCTGACATCTCAGCAAAACTGCCAGAAAGCTGCGCCAACTCATAAGTACCGGGCTGGTGCAGCACTGATACAGTCTGCTGCTCTCCTCTTGTCACCTTCTGAGTTTGCGCGATTAACTCTCGTATCGGACGAGATAAACGAGAAGAAATGAACAGCACTAACAAGCCCGTCACCATCAGCAATACAAACCCAAGAAGAATCAGCTTCCCTCTAATTTGGTACATATGCTTGAGAATATTCTGCGGTGTGCGCGACAGGTAGACGGCCCCTTTCACTTTATTATTGTGCAAAATAGGAAAGGCGATAAACACGCGAATACCAGTACCTCGACTAATTGACGCTAGAGGCGGCTGTGGCTGATCAGAAATCCGTTCACGAATCACGGGAGTGTACTTCCCTTTTAAGGCTCCCCTAACTTCCTGAATATGACGGAGTGACTGTCCAACCTCGCTTCGACCCGCAATCACGGTGCCATTTTGATCCAGCAACCTCATACCCGCTAAGGTATAACGCTGCGTATTGATCATAATGGCTTGCATGCTCGCGCCCACTCTTTTGACTTTGGGCGAAACAGGAACCACTGCAGGAATGGCATCACCCCTACGCGATAAAATTGCCTGTTTTGACAAGTCCAGCGCAGGGTCAATGGGTGTGTAGTAAAGACGACTCGCCGTGCTCTTCTGTGCCTTTAAAGATTGAGTTGGATCATTAGGAATTGTACTGCGAGCCCCGTCAAAATCCATCAACTCACGATAGGTTGCAGAGATCGCTGCCGCTTGAGCAATCAACTGCTCTTCTGTTCGACGTACCAACTCGTTTTCGTAGAATCGAAACAGGAAAAGACTAGCGATAGGTAATACTAAAACCGATAGCATAACGACTAGCAATATCGTTCTTAATCGATAGAGACGACGACTGCGTGTTCTGGCGTTTATTGGCATGGGGAGAGTTTGTAACCCACGCTGTGCAGCGTTTCAATAATGCTTTCACACCCCACTGCTGCAAACTTACTGCGTATATGACGGATGTGACTATCTATGGTCCGATCACTGACTTGGATATTAAATTGGTAAGCGCTGCTCATAATGCTGTCACGGCTAAACACGCGAGTAGGATGCCGCATAAACTGCGCAAGAATCGCAAACTCAGTCGCAGTAAGACTAACACTTTGCTTACCCCACCAAACCGCATGCTGCTCTTCATCTAAAGATAGCTGACCATGCAATAGACGCTGGTTTTGAGTTTCTTCGGCAGTATTCACCACAGTTTGCGTACGTTTTAGGATGGCGTTAATACGCGCGACCAGCTCACGTGGACTGAACGGCTTTGTCACATAATCATCGCCGCCAATTTCCAGACCCAAAATGCGATCTATCTCATCATCTCTTGAAGACAAAAACAAAATCGGCACTTCTGAAACCTTCCGAACTTCACGACAGCAAGCCAAACCGTCCATTTCAGGCATATTGATATCTAGCACAATTAGGTCAGTCGGTGACGCCATAAACTGCGTTAGTGCTTGCTGGCCATCTTCAGCCGTCGCCACTAACATCTCAGCTTTTTGCAAAGCAAAGCTAATCACTTCGCGAATATGCGGGTCATCATCAACAACCAGTATTTTCTTTTGATTCATTGCGGTATTCCCTGCAAGAATTTTCCAGGATCGAGGTAATAAGTTCGATTCCAAGATGAATGGTTCTGGCTATCATAAGTCCAGAAACGGGGGAAAGCACTCTTAATTGTATAGTGTAAATGAGGTTGCTTTCCTTGTGCGTTGCCACTGGTCCCTACCGTTCCGATTAATTCACCCGCGACAACAGGGGTCAATCCTGAAACCATGGTGCTATCCAGATGCGCATAATAATGAAATCGCCAGTTGGCTCCCAACATATAAACAACATTGCCGCCTAGCCCATATTGACCGCTATACAAGACAATTCCCCCGGTCGTTGCTCGAACAGGTGTGCCATGTTTAGCAAAAATGTCGATGCCTTTATGCGTGCCGGAACGACCCCAAGGATAGTACCAAAACGAATCCTTGTTCCAGTCACGCAGCGTTGCATTATCAACGGGCATCACCCGATGCTCTTGAGGTAGAAAGCCACAGAGGAAAATAAGAAGTGCTAGTAGGAACAATGTTTTCATGCATCGAATTGTCCCTTATTGAGATAAAAAAACAATCCGAAGTCTTTGTAAATTCAGCGTATTTACTTTGCAGGTTTTGTGCAGCTGGTACTGAAGCGAACTTGTTTAATAGGCAACTTCTGTAGACTCATCGGCTTTTTCTACCAAGCCTTGCGACGTTGGAGCAAACTCTACACGGTTCCGGCCATTTTCTTTAGCTTCGTAAAGTGCGTTATCAGCAAGTTCAATCAGCTGCTGTTGACATACGAAACCTTCGCAGCAGGCTACCCCCATGCTAATAGTCACCTGCTTTACAGGACTAAAATTAGACTTTTCTATAAGCTCACGCAGCTTGTTTGTTTGGAGCAAAGCATGCTTTAACGACGTATTGGGTAGAATTAACATAAATTCTTCGCCACCCCAACGACCCAAAATATCAGTAGAGCGGCTATTTTTAAGCATAACATCCGCCACACCGATTAATACCTTGTCCCCTACTTGATGACCAAACGTGTCGTTGACCAGCTTGAACTTATCAATATCTATTATCGCAACAGTGAGGGGTGTTTTATCTCTTTGCGAACGTGCCGACTCATAACCTAAGACTTCATCCAACTTCAACCGGTTATAAAGTTGAGTCAGCTGATCAGTGATGGCCAGCCTCTTAAGCTGATCATTTTTAACCTTCATTTCCCCACTAATTTTTTGATATAGCAGCTTTGAGTTTTGAATTTTTAAATTCATGCTGAGCAGGTTATCAAGCTCAGTAATGTTGACTGGGTCATGTGCACCAAATGTTTTATCGTCCGCATTACGCGCCATAATCATTTTTGTCACTTGGGAAATTGGCTTGGTAATTCTCTTTGCCAACATTTTAGATGCTCGGCTAAGGTAAACAAAATATGCCAAATAAAATAGCGCGGCAAGCGCAAGAAATATTAGTCCAAGTTGAGTTAATTTCTCTTTTTCAAGCAAAATGGGGCCGTAAACATTTTTCAGTGGCGCAAGAATGAAAAGTTGCCAACCTGTCTCACTAATCTCTTGCTTAGTGACCAGAAATTCTTCACCGTTAAGCGTAAACTCTAAAGATTTTTCATTACCATTGAAAAACTCCGAAAAATACATTCCCGTTAAGGTATTTTGTTTTAGCAAGTTAAACCTTGTTGGCTTTGTTAACGTTCGATCAACTGGGTTATCTTTGTAGTTGTAATCGCTTACATCAGTCAGCCCAAGATAACTTTCAGCAGCTCGAGACATAGTCAGGATATTGCCTTGGCCGTCCATAACTATGGCGCCGCTATTCCATTGCAAATTACTCGATAGAATGTGTTTAGAGAACGTCCCAAGCGTTACATCTAGACCGGTTACACCCTCAAGGAAATTATTTTGATAGATAGGAACTAAGTTAGATAACATCCACCCCTTGCCCGCAGGGTCAAGGTAGACCCTTGTCCATATACTGCTTCGCTTAGGGTTGTTGATCTGATCAGCAAGGTAATAGAAATTGAAACGTGTGAGATCAAAATCATAAGGAAATTGATCGTAAAAATTTTCCATAGCAGGGTAGATTCTTGCCATGTTGTCCCAAGAGTTGAAATACGCCGTAACAATATTGGGATTATTGTCAACCAAGGTTCTAAAACGGTTATCCATTTCAGTCGTCTTGGTTATTTTGCGCCTCATCCGAGGGTTCATCTTAGTTTTGCTTGAGAGATAAAGACTAGAAAAGCCTGCCGGGTTCAGGTTTTGGTTTAGATCATAACCAACCTTTTCCATAAAGAGTTTTTCATCATATGAATAATCGGGTGCGGGTCTGCGAAACATTGCTTCATGTTCCGCTTGCAACGATAAATTGTTCCGGCTGATCTCTCTTAATTGATCATCAAAGATTTGGGCTTCTGTTTTAGTAATTTCAGAAACTGTCTGCAAAGCATTATCATGCAACAACGACATATTCTTTTCTGTGATGTAGCCTGCACTAAAAAAATACAGGCACAACAACACTAGCTGAACAGTCAGAATCGGAATCAGCGCTGTCTTTAGAAAACTAAAACGTACAACAGACCCGAGATCTCGCGCCTGAGGACGTCGAATACTTACCTCATTCACTTTACTGCCTTTATATTTTTATTATTATTTTTTCGCTTTGCGATTTATTTTGATTTTGTCAGCCCTTCAACGTCCTACGAAAAAAGTGCTAACAAGTGATAGGCTAGTCCATACTAACGACTCTAAAGTTAATGGTTTATTAACCCCTGACGTTTGGTAATTTGTGTTTTGTCCTTTATTTAAAGGGATTTAGTTGGCTTGTACCCGCTCTAAAGCCTTGATTAATGTTAATTGTTAAATGTCTGATTTCTCTTTTATACTGATCCAAAGTACTTAAAAAAGGTGAGTGTTATGAATGGTAAAGTCAGTCTAATAACTGCTTTGATATTTCTTATCAGCGTTACATTCACCTTCCCAGCTATTTCTGAAGATTCTCTAGAATATGCAACCAAGCCGAACAAAGGCCTAAATGCTGTGCAACACAAACAGTTAGACGTCCTGTTTGCAGCACTCAAAAACTCTAAAAGCGAGATCGAAGCCAACAGTCACGAACAAGAAATTTGGCGTATTTGGACTGCTCCTACGAATAAAGTCCTAGGGGATTTGATGGACACCGCTTTTGCACAGATTGAATCTAAAAGCTTTGCCGCTTCCATAAAAACGCTAGACAGTGTCGTTGAGCAGTTTCCAAAATATGCTGAAGGCTGGAACCAACGTGCCATCATGCACTTTCAATTGAAAAATTTTGACAAATCATTGGAAGATATAGAAAAGGTACTAAAGCTTGAGCCGAGGCATTTCGGCGCTTATTCCGGACGAGGGATGATTCATTATTCAAGAGGCGATAATAAATCAGCGACTAAAGACATACTGAAAGCCATGCGCTATCACCCGTATATCAAGAGTCGCAATTTACTCCTCAGCATTCCGGTAGAAGCTGAGGAAGAACCTAACTATATTTAGTTAGTAGTTTTAATCAGTGGTTTTAGTCGGCGATGTTAGTCAGCAATCTCCGCCATTGCTTCTGCAATGTAAGCTTCGCGTAACTGATTTGAAATAGTGCCGGGCTTACCGTCCCCAATAACAGCATCATCAATTTTCACAACGGCCTGAACAAACATCGTGGCAGACGTAATGAATGCTTCCGCAGCGTTGTGGCACTCTTCGACGGTGAATAAACGCTCTTCCACTTTATAGTCATGCTTTGCTGCAAGCGCCATTACTGCACGACGCGTAATACCATTTAGAATTTCATTACCAATTTGGCGTGTAACAATCGTACCTTCTTTAGTCACGATATAAGCGTTGTTTGAGCTACCTTCAGTAATATGACCGTCTTCAACCATCCAAGCATCATCCGCACCGGCAGCTTTTGCCTGCATTTTTGCCATGCACGGTGCAAGCAAACCAACGGTTTTGATATCACGTCGAGCCCAACGAATATCTTCTACGGTGATGACTGAAATACCTTTTGTAGCGATAGGGTTGCCCAACACATTTTTTGCCTGTGTGAATAACACTAGCGTTGGCTTTGTGTCTTTTGGGTAAGCAAAGTCACGATCCGCTGCGCCACGAGTGATCTGTAGGTAAATCAAACCTTCATCAAGGTTATTGCGTTTAATCAACTCATGCTGAATCGCTTCAATTTCTTCATCAGTACAAGGATGAGCCATGTCTAGCTCATTAAGAGAGCGGTTCATGCGCACCATATGGCCATTGTTATCAATCAGCTTGCCACGCAGCACCGATGACACTTCATAAATACCGTCAGCAAACATGAAACCACGGTCAAACACTGAAACCTTAGCTTCTTCTTCAGGAACAAACTCACCGTTTACGTAAACAATTCTACTCATCGCAACATCCTCATAAATTATGCTGGTCAATTTACTCTTAGGCGCTTTATAGAACAACAATCAAAATGAAGTAAAGCTTACTTGGCACTAAAGGAAGTCTTCATCTGTACCAGTTAGAAGTTTATAAAATCCACAAAAAAGCCCGCAAGAATCACTCCTTGCGGGCTTTAATCAATCGTTACGAAACGACTTACTTAGGAATAGAACCCTGTACGCCTTCAACGTACCAGTTCATACCTAGAAGATCACCGTCACTAACCGTCTCACCTTCTTTAACAACCACTTCGCCTGCTTGGTTCTTAATAGGGCCATCGAAAGCATGCATCGTGCCGTTCACGATACCGTCTTTAACTGCATCCGCCGCTTTTCGTACATCTTCTGGTACTGCATCACTGTAAGGTGCCATGTGAACCATGCCATCTTTAATACCCGCCCAAGTGTCCATAGACTCCCACTTACCAGCAAGCGCTGCTTCAACGCGAGCTTTGTAGTAAGGGCCCCAGTCATCAACGATTGCTGTTAACTGTGCTTTAGGTGCAAATGCAGCCATGTCAGATGCTTGACCAAATCCAAATACGCCACGCTTCTCAGCAACCTGAAGTGGTGCAGGAGAGTCTGTGTGTTGCGTAATGATGTCAGCGCCTTGATCGATCAAAGCTTTAGCTGCGTCACCTTCTTTACCAGGATCGTACCAAGAGTTAACCCAGATCACTTTAACTTCAGCTTTAGGGTTCACTTTACGCATCGCGATAGTAAACGCGTTGATACCACGAATAACTTCAGGAATCGGCATTGAAGCGATATAACCAACCGTATTTGACTTAGTCATGTGGCCCGCAATCGTCCCTAAAATTGCACGTCCCTCGTAGAATCGACCCGAGTAAGTACTAACATTGTCGCCACGCTTGTAGCCTGTTGCGTGCTCGAATTTTACTTTAGGGAATTTCTTAGCAACTTTCACGGTAGGGTTCATGTAACCGAACGACGTAGTGAAAATCATGTCATTGCCTTTGCTCGCTAGCTGGCGAATAACACGCTCAGAGTCAGCACCTTCAGCAACACTTTCAACAAAAGTCGTTGTGACGCCTTCCATTGCTTCTAACACTTTACGGCCTTCATCATGGCGGTATGTCCAACCATGGTCACCGGTAGGTCCAACATAGACAAAGCCTACTTTAAAGTCATCTGCGCTCGCAGTCCCTGCTGTAAATGCTAGCCCTGCAGTCAGTAATGCTGTGCTTAGTGCACGCATCAGATTAATCTTTTTCATTCTGAGAATCACTCCTGATCAGTTAAATTCAAACCCACTGAATTATTGCATGAATAATGACATTTCCCAATGCTTGCATTCAGCCAGCGTTAATTGTTTTAACTCCTCACTCGTAGCTTTTGGCTGCATAACACTCTCTAATATTGTCAATTCAGTGAGCATGCAGCTAAACCTGCTTAAAGTCAGAGGCAAATAAAAACAATAAGAGCTGCTCAGATGAGTATTAAATACCGTCCAGAAATCGATGGATTACGTGCCTTAGCAATACTTCCTGTATTGCTCTACCACATCGGCTTTGCTGGGTTCAGTGGTGGGTTCGTTGGGGTCGATATTTTCTTCGTGATCAGTGGTTATCTAATTACCTCAATTATCCTCAAAGAAAAATCTCAGGACCAATTCACACTCGCTAACTTCTACGAGCGACGTGCGAGGCGTATATTGCCCGCCTTGTTCACCGTTATCTTGGTGTGTATTTTCCTATCCTATTTTTGGATGGCACCGGGTCAAATGAAGGAGTTTGGCTTGTCGGCAGTCTCTGCCATCGTGTTTATTTCCAATGT